>NZ_JAKSYR010000154.1:0-44112 GCF_022829705.1 Methylobacterium sp. E-025 | reverse complement strand
CGGCCCGGCGGCCGGCGAACTCGGCGCTCTCGACCGAGAGCCTGAACGCCGCCTACGGCATCGCGATGCGGCCGTGGCAACAAGCTCTCGACACCATTCTCGACCGCCTGATCGGGCCGGTCACAACGGAGGCCTTCCGATGAAGGGCATCATCCTGGCCGGCGGCTCCGGCACGCGGCTGCATCCGGCGACGCTGTCGATCAACAAGCAGCTGCTGCCGGTCTACGACAAGCCGATGATCTACTACCCGGTCTCGGTGCTGATGCTGGCCGGCATCCGCGAGATCCTGATCATCTCGAGCCCCGAGCACCTCGACAACTACAAGCGCCTGTTCGGCACCGGCGAGCAGTTCGGGCTGCGCTTCGCCTACGCGGTGCAGCCGAGGCCCGAGGGGCTGGCGCAGGCCTTCCTCATCGGCCGTGAGTTCGTCGGCGAGGACGACGTGGCGCTGATCCTCGGCGACAACCTGTTCTTCGGCGCCGGCATGAGCGACCTGCTGGCGCGCGCCGCCGAGCGCAAGGCGGGGGCGACGGTGTTCGCCTACCACGTCGACAACCCGCAGGCCTACGGCGTGGTCACGCTCGACGCGGCCGGGCGGCCGTTGCGGCTGGTCGAGAAGCCGGCCGAGCCGGAATCGACCTGGGCGGTGACCGGCCTGTACTTCTACGACAATCAGGTGCTCGACATCGCCGCCGCGGTGACGCCCTCGGCGCGGGGCGAGCTCGAGATCACCTCGGTCAACGAGGCCTATCTCGAGCGCGGCCAGCTCCACGTCGAGAAAATGTCCCGCGGCTACGCCTGGCTCGACACCGGCACGCACGACAGCCTGCTGGAGGCCTCCGAGTTCGTGCGCACGATCCAGCACCGCCAGGGGCTGCAGGTCGCCTGCCTGGAGGAGATCGCGTTCGAGCAGGGCTTCATCGGCCACGAGCAACTCGTCGCCCGCGGCGAGCTGTTCAAGAAGACCGCCTACGGACAGAACCTATTGCGATTGGCACGCGAGAACCCGGCGGCGTGAACTCGGGTTCAGTGAACCGCCGGGCCGCCGTCACTGCTTGCTGCAGCCGATGCAGATGCCGCGCATGAGCTGATCGTCCTTCTTCTCGTTGGCCGTCCGCGTCTCCCGGTCGCCCAATCTGCCCTCGCCGGCGGCGCCCGGGCGCGGAACGGTCTGGCCGACGCTCGAGGTGTTCGGCGCGGTGATCGTCGTGGTCGGCCCGCCGCCCGTGCCCGTCTGGGCCTGGGCGAGCGCTTGGCCCGACCATGACGCGGCCACAGCGGCGGCGAGGGCGAAAGCGGAAATTCCGTGGGTTCTGGACATCGTCGGCTCCTTGTCCCGGCGTAACGCGGGCGACGGCGTGTCGGTTCGACCCGCGGGGCGGGGCGTCTGCGGCGCACCTTTGCAGTCGGGCCTGCGCCGCCGTATCAGGACCGGCCTTCGCCGCGTCGCGACGCGCCGCCGGCGGACGAACCCGCACGCCGAACTTCCGGAGCCGACACCGCGATGCGGGAACCGAACGCGATCGATTTCTGGCGCGGGCTCGCCCTGGTCACGATCTTCATCAATCACGTCCCCGGCAACACCTTCGAGCGCTACACCTACTCGCAGTACGGCATCTCGGACGCGGCCGAGCTGTTCGTGTTCCTGGCCGGCTGGTCGATCGGCATCGCCACCCGCGGCCGCGACGGCACGCCCGAGCCGCGGCTGCGCTCGGTGCTGCGCCTCCTGTCGCGCACCATCGAGGTCTACCGGGCGCAGCTCGCCGTGATGGTGATCGCGCTGGCGATGATCGCCGGCACCGCGCTGGTCTTCGACAACCCGCTGATCCTCGAATGGCACAATGCCGGCGGGTTCTTCGCCGACCCGATCCAAACCGTCGTCGGCATGGTGCTGCTCACCCACCAGCTCGGGTTCTTCAACATCCTGCCGCTCTACGTGGTGCTGCTCGGGATCGCCCCGGTCTTCGTGCTGATCGCCAGAGAGAGCCGGCTCCTCGCCCTCGGGCTCTCGGCCGGCCTCTACCTCGCCAGCCTCGTCGAGGAGTGGAACCTGCCGTCCTGGCCCGGGCAGGGCGACTGGTTCTTCGATCCGTGGTGCTGGCAGCTGCTCCTGGTGCTCGGCTTCGTCCTGCAGGACTGGAACCGCACCTCGGGCACGCTGCGGCTGTGGTCGCGCCGCCTGTTCCCCCTCGGGATCGCGATCGTCGTCCTCGGGATCGTGCTCTCGGTGCTGGAGATCCGCCCCGATCCGATGCTGGTCCCGGACCCGCGACTGCTGTTCAGCTTCGACAAGACCTACTTGACGCCGGCGCGCCTGTTACATTTCGTGGGCGTCCTTCTCGCATTCGGCCCGGTCTACGGTATCATCGCGCCCCGCATCCCCTTGATTGTCGGGTATCTTGCGAGCCTGGGCCGGAATTCCCTGGCCGTGTTCTCCATGGGATCGATCTTGAGCCTCGGCGGCCAGCTCCTGCGCTTTCGGACCGGCGGCGGATTGATCGTCGACATGATCGTGCTCGCCGTCGGCATCGTCGGCCTCGGCGCGACCGCATGGTTCGTGGAATGGCGCGGCCGAAAAGTCCGGGTGGCGTCGTGAGGGCCGCCGCGATGCGCCGGATCGCCGCCGCCCTGCTCCTCGGCCTCATCGCGAGCGCCCCCGCGGATGCGCAGGACGCCCCTCGCGAGGCCGCGCCCCGGTCGAGCGGCGCTCCCATGATCGTGTCCCCGCCCTCCGGCGCCGCGGCCAAGGAGGCGGAGCCCGCCGATCCCAGCCTGTCGCCCGAATGCCGCGTGCCGGGCTCGCAGCTCTACACGCTGGCCCAGCTCGAGGCGGTGAAGGCGGCGATCCTGAAGAAGCGCCCGGTGCGGGTGCTCGCCATCGGCGGCAATGCCGCGCCCGGCGCGTCCGCGACCTACCCGGTCAAGCTCGAGACGGCGCTGGAGCGCGCGATGCCCAACGTCGACGTGGTGATGGAGTATCGCGGCCTCCAGGGCGAGATCGCCTCGGGCGCGGCGGAGCGCCTGCGCAGCATGGTGGCCGACGTCGAGCCGGACCTCGTGATCTGGCAGGTGGGTACCCACGACGCCCTCGCCCGGGTCGAGCTCGACGCCTTCACCGACGCCCTCACAGAGACCGTGAGGTGGATCAAGTCGCACGACATCGACGTGGTCCTGGTCGATCCGCTCTACACCGCCAGCCTTGCCGCCGACGCGTACTACACCAGCATCGTCCAGTCGGTGCGCACCGTGGCGACGAGTGAGAAGGTGCCGCTGGTGCTGCGCTACGACGCGATGCGCTACCTCGCCGGGCGCAGCGACAAGGGCGAGGGCCACATGCTCGGCCAGCAATTCCGGCTGAACGACCTCGGCCTGCGCTGCATGGCCGAGCATGTCAGCCGGGCGATCACGCTGTCGCTGCAGCAGCCCGACGCCACCGGCAGTGCGGCCGCGCCGCCGCGCGAGACGTCCGGCACCGTGGGCGCGGCGGTCGCGCCCCCCAGGCCGTGACGGCGCCGGCCCATTAACCCCGCCGCAACGGGGCCCGGGTTAGGGCTCGGGTCCGATCCGCGCGGTGCGGAACCGCGCGGTCGAGGGAGGCGGAGATGGCGGCGGCGACCCTCGGCTCGGCCGTCCGCCGCCTGCGCATCGCCGCCACCGGCCCGGCCCGCACCGCCCTCGACGTGTTCGCGATCCGCATCGCCTCGGCCGGTTTCGCCTACGGCGCGCAGGTGCTCACCGCCCGGCTGATGGGCTGGCAGGAATACGGCGTCTTCGCCACGGTCTGGGTCTGGACCGCGATGATCGGCCATTCGGTGACGCTCGGCCTGTCGCAGGGCGCCTGCCGCTTCCTGCCGGTGGACCAGGCCCGCGGCGACCTCGACCACGCCCGCGGCTACCTCGTGGCCGGCGCCGTCGCGATCGGCGGGGCGGCCCTGGCCGTCGCGCTGCTCGGAGCCGCGGTGCTGACGCTGTGGCCGGGCTGGGTCGCCGGGCCCTACCGCGCGCCGCTCCTCGTCGCGGCGCTCGTATTGCCGCTGTTCGCGCTCCAGGATTATCTGGAAGGCCTCGCCCGCAGCCAGAACTGGGCGGTGCTGGCGATCGCGCCGCCCTACCTGCTGCGCCAGACCGTGATGATGGTCGCGATGGTCGCCGCGATCCTGCTCGGCGCGCCGGCCGAGGCCTGGGTGGCGATGGCCTGCATGCTCGCCGCCGCGATCCTCGCCGTCGCGATCCAGGCCGGGCTGGTGCTGGCGCGGATGGCCCGCACGCTGCCCCGGGGCCCGCGCCGCTACCGCTGGCGGCACTGGCTCGGCGCCAGCCTGCCGATCGCGCTGATCGACCTGGCCAATGCCGGCTTCACCTTCGTCGACGTCGTCGTGCTCGGCTTCCTGATGCCGCCCTCCGCCGTCGGCCTGTACTTCGCCGCGACGCGGATCCAGCAGTTCGTCGTGTTCGTCCATTTCGCCGCCGTCGCCGCCACCGCGCAGCGCTTCAGCGCGGCGCACGCGGTCGGCGACCGGGACACGCTCGCCTGGCTGGTGCGCCTGCAGGGCCGCGGCACGTTGGCCGCCACCGCCCTGGTGGCGCTCGGGGTCGTCGCCGCGAGCCCGCTGCTGCTGGCGATGTTCGGGCCGCAATTCTCCGACAGCATCCCGATCCTCGCGGTGCTGGCCGCCGGCAGCGTCGCGGCGAGCCTGTTCGGCCCGGGCGAGGACCTGTTGACCATGCTCGGCGGCGAGCGGCTCTGCGCCGGCATCACGCTGGCGATGCTGGCGGTGGCGGTCGGCGCCTGCCTCGTCCTCGTGCCGCCGCTCGGGGTGATCGGGGCGGCGCTGGGGATGGCGCTGACCACGGTCCTGCGGGCCGGCATCCTGGCGCTGGCGGCGCGGCGCGTTCACGGCCTCGCGACCCCGGTCTGGGCCGGCCTTTTCGCGATGGGCGCCCGATGATCCGGGTCGCATCGCCCGTCCCCGCGATCGAGGCCGGGCCGTCCGACGCGCCGCGTCCCGAAGAATGGGACGACCTGTTCGGCCGCGCGCGGGCGCCGCATCCGCATTACGCGCGCCACGTCGTCGAAGCGCACCAGCGGGCGGGCCTCGCCGCCGAGGCCCTGCGTTTCGTCACCGTCCGCCGCGGGGGACGGCTCGAGGCCGCCCTGCCCTACCGGATGGTGCGCGATCTCAGCGGCCTCGGCGGGGGCGTCGCGCGGCCCTTCCTCTCGCCCTTCGTCACCGCGACGGCGCCCCTCGTCGCCGACGGGCCGGATGCGGTGTTCGACGGCCTCGTCGCGGGCCTCGGCGCGGCCTCGGGCGGGCGGGCCTGGCGCTGGCCGCTGCTGTCCCTCGACGGGCCGGCCGGTGCCGGGCTCGTCGCCGCCATGGACCGCGCCGGCTGGCGCCGGGCCACGGTGGCCGCCTTTGAGCGCCCGGTGCTCGACCGGCGCCCGAGCCACGACGCCTTCCTCGCCGGCCACCCGCACAGGGCCCGCCTGAAGGACCTGCGCCGCCGCGCCAAGCGCTTGAGCGAGGCCGGCGCGGTGACGTTCGAGACGGTGGCCTCCGGCCCGGGCCTGGAGCGGGCGGTCGCCGCCTTCCTCGCGCTGGAGCGCGCGGGCTGGAAGGGCGCGGCCGGCTCGGCGATGGCCTGTCGCCCGGAGCACGCGGCCTTCGCGCGCGCGCTGTTCGGGCCGACGCACGGGCCCGTCGGGGCGCGCGCCGACATCCTGGCCGTCGACGGCAGGCCGGTCGCGATCAGCCTCGCGCTCACCGGCGGCGGCACCACGACGCTGCTGAAGACCGCCTACGACGAGGACCGGCGCGCCTGCGCCCCGGGCCTGCTGCTCGAAGCCGAGATCGTGCGCGCCTGCCACGAGACCGCCTTCGCCGACCGGCTTGATTCGGCGACGCTCGCGGGCTCGGCCCTGGAAAGCCTGTATCGCGAGCGCGAGCGCGTCGCCGAGATCATCGCGATGCCGCCGGGCCGCGACGCGCTCTCGCTGGAGCGGCGCGTCCGCCTCGCCCGCTTCGAGCACCGCGCCCGCGACGCGGCGCGGCGGCGCCTCGGCCGCTGAGGCGTCTTCTTTGCAGTCGCGTTTTCTTCACGCGATCCGGCCTGCATCGCGCTCGAAAACGCGTCAAGCGCGCCGGCGGCGCCGGCCATCGAAGAAGGCGGGGTCCGTCAGCCCGGCGGCGAGCACGCCGAACAGCCCGAGATGCAGGCCGAGCGCGGCGACGCCGACGCTCTGCAGCGACCACAGCGCGAGGGCGCCGCCCGCCATCAGCGCCGGGCCCGCGACGTAGGCGCCCCCCCGCCAGCCCGAGGCCGGGTGTCCGAGGCGCCACCAGCACGCGGCGAGCGCCATCGCGGCGAAGCCGCCCTTGATCACGGCCATGGCGCGGATCACCCGCACCAGATCGGGATCGATCGTCGTCGCCGGGGCGCGCGCGACCACCAAGCCCGCGGCGGCGATTGCCAGGACGGTGCCGAGGGCGAGCAGCCCGCGCGACGCCGGCATGGCCGGCCATGCGCGCTGGCGAAAGGCCGACGCCTCCGGGCGCGGCATCGTCGACGTCCACATCGGAAACCTCCGCGTCGTTCGATCGGGATAGGGCGACGGGGCGCCGGGCGAAAGCCGCCTCGGGACCTCAGCCCGGCGGGATCACCTCGATCTGCAGGCCGCCGTAATAGGCGGCGAGGTTGGCGATGTCGGCGTCCGACAGGTCCTTCGCCACGACCGACATCACCGGGTTCTGCCGCGTCCCGTCGCGGTACTCGGTCAGCGCCTTCACCAGGTAGATCTCGACTTGGCCGGCGAGGTTGGGCGCCTCCGGCAGCTTCGAGAGCCCGTCCATGCCGTGGCAGGCCTGGCAGGCGGTGGCCCGCTTGCGCCCGGCGGCGGCATCGCCCGCCTGGACGGCGACGGGCGCGAGGGCGAGGATCAGGACGAGGAGGGACGGGCGGAGCATGGGGTGACCGGAAGCATTCTCGGGGGGACTCAGACAGCGCGTGCGACGCGCTGGGCGACGCAGGCTCGGCGCGTTCTCCCTCCCCCTGCGCGGGGGAGGGAAGAGGGTGCACCACCCTCGACGGCCGATCGCCCTACCTCGCGTCGCCTTCATACGAGATCCGGTAGACCGCCCCGGCCGCGTCGTCGGAGACCAGGAGCGAGCCGTCGAGCAGCACCGCGACGTCCACGGGGCGGCCGAGATACTCGCCGTCGCCGGTCAGCCAGCCCTCGGCGAAGGGCTTGGGCGCGCCGACCTTGCCGTCGGAAACGGGCGCGAACATGATCCGCGCGCCCACCGGCTCGGTGCGGTTCCACGAGCCGTGCTCGGCGATGAAGAGGCCGCCGCGATAGGCCTGGGGGAACTGCTTGCCGTTGTAGAAGGTCAGCCCGAGATCGGCCGCGTGCGGCGGCAGCTCGGCCACCGGCGCGACCGCGTCGGCCGGCGGCGTCTGGTCCTTGTACTCGACGGTGCGGACGGCGCCGCCGCCGAACCACGGGAAGCCAAAGTTCTCGCCGGCCTTCGTCGCGTGGTTGAGCTCGCCCGGCGGCTTGTCGTCGCCCATGCCGTCGACCTGGTTGTCGGTGAACCACAGCGTCTTGTCGGCCGCGAAGTCGATGCCGACGGAGTTGCGGATGCCGGTGGCGTAGACCTCGCGGTTCTTCCCGTCGGCGTCCACGCGCACGATGCCGCCGATGCCGTGAGTGCGGTACAGCTCGAGCTTCTCCGGCGCCGGCACGTTGTAGGGCTGGCCCAGCGCGATGTAGGTCTTGCCGTCGGGCCCGACGCGGCAGACGCGGGCGGTGTGGTTGTAGCTCTCTTCCCCAGCCGGGATCAGCTCGCCCTGCTTGACGACGATGCCGGCGGCGACGTCCGGGTTCTCATAGAAGAACTCCGCCGCGGGGAAGGACAGCACCCGGTTCTGCTCGACGACCGTCAGCACGCCGTCCTTCGAGAAGCAGACGCCGTTGGGGATCTTGAAGTCGATGCCCGGCGCGAAGGCGCGGACCTCGTCGGCGACCCGGTCCTTGTCGCGGTCGGTGACGGTATAGACCTTGGTCTTGCGGGTGCCGACGAACAGCACGCCGGCATTGGGGCCGACCGCGATCGAGCGGGCGTCGGGCACGATCGCGTAGAGGTCGATCTTGAAGCCCTCGGGCAGCTTGATCCTGCCGAGCGTCTTGCGGATGGCGTCGGCCTTGCGCCCGGTTTGCGGGATCTCGGGCGCGGGCGCCGTGTTCGTGCTCTTGAAGCCCTGCAGCTTCTCCAGGTCGTCCGCCTTCGCCTTGGTCTCGGCGGGGGACGCGCCCTGCGCCAGGGCGGAGGTCGCGAATCCCGAGGTCGCGACGGCCGCGCTCGACAGGAGCGCGGCGAGAATCACCGATCGCATGGGGACCGATCGCATGGGGCTTGCCTCCCGAAACCGCCCCTGCAACCGGGCGTTGGCGGGGAGTGTATGCCGCGCGCCGGCATCGGCAAGGCCGCGTCGTGACGCGGCCGCATCACTGTCTTGGCAAACGCCCCTCGCCCCTGTCGCCTCAGGCGACCTTGCGCGGCACCAGCCGCTCGCTGCCGAGGGCGGCCTGCGCCCCCGAGATTCCGGCCTCGGTGTACTCGGCATCCTCGTTGACCCGCCAGACGTCGTGGCGGCGATGGCCCGCGACGATGTTCTCGACGGTGAGCATCGCCGTCATCATCGCGTGGTCCTGGTTGTTGTACTTGTGCATGCCGTTGCGGCCGACGAGGTGCAGCGTCGGGAAGTCCCGCTCCAGCTCCACCCGCACCAGCGCGACGTTCTCGGCATAGGTCTCGTCGTAGACCGGGTAAGCCTTGGGCTGGCGCACGACGCAGGCGTCGACCACGTCGGCCGGGTCGATCAGGCCGATCTGCCCGATCTCGCGCTTGGCCAGGGCGACGAGGTCGGCGTCGCTCGCGGTCCAGAGGCCGTCGCCCTCGAAGCAGAAATATTCGAGCCCGAGGCAGGTATGGGCCTCGTCGGGCACCATCTCGGGCGACCACGAGCGGAAGTTCTGCACCCGCCCGACCTGCACCGAGGGATCGTGGATGTAGATCCAGTTGTCGGGGAAGTTCTTCTGCGACTTGGCGATCAGCGCCACCGTGACGAAGTCGCGATACTGCAGCGCGCGCGCCTGGAAGGTGCTGATCGGCCGCGGCGTGATCGCGTCCACGAGCTCGCGCACCGGCGCCGAGGAGATCACGTGGCGCGCGGTGAAGGTCTCGCGCGTGCCGTCGCCGCGGACCGCCGCGACGCGCCACAGGCCGGCAGCGGGGTCGAACGACAGGCCGTCGACGCCGCGGTCGAGCAGAACCCTGCCGCCCTGCGCGGCGATCTTCTCCGCCGCCGCCTCCCACATCATGCCGGGGCCGCGGCGGGGATAGCGGAACGACTCGATCAGCGTCTTGATCACCGGCTCGCCGGCCTTGGGCTTCGCCCGGATCCCGAGCGAGCGCTTCAGCGCGTCGCGGATGGCGGCGCCGAGGTCGAGGCCCTTGATGCGCTGCGCGGCCCAGTCGGCCGAGATCGCGTCGCAGGACATGCCCCAGACCTTCTCGGTGTAGGTCTTGAAGAAGATCGAGAACAGCTTCTCGCCGAACTGGTTGCGGACCCAGCCGTGAAAGTGCTTCGGCGCGGCGATCGGCCGGGCGCGGGCGTAGAGGTAGGACAGCACGCAGGCGGTGCTGGTGAGCAGCCCGAGATTGCGCAGGGCCTCGAAGGCCTTCAGCGGGTAGGCGTAGTACTTGCCCTGGTAGTAGATCCGCGACAGGCGCGGCCGCTCGATGAAGTCGTCGGGCAGGAGCTCGTCCCAGAGGTCGATCACGGCCTTCGATTTCGAAAAGAAGCGGTGGCCGCCGATGTCGAACAGGTAGCCGTTGTGGCTCACCGTGCGCGAGATGCCGCCGACCTGGGTCGAGTCGCGCTCCAGCACGGTGACGTCGCGGCCCTGCTTCGACAGCAGGTAGGCCGCGGTGAGCCCGGCGGGGCCGCCGCCGATCACCATCGTCTCGGTGTGATGACTCATCCGCTGCCCCGGCCTGCTTCTGCGTCCGCGCACCTTGCGCCCGGTGTGGTTAAGGAAACCTGCCAGGCCGACGCTCTTGACTGCCCGTTAAGCGCATTCGCGGCAGGGTCGCGCGAGCGGAACGAGACCCGCCGCGGCCGGAGCGGCCGGCGGGCACCGGAGAGGCGCGATGGCGGCCACAGCTTCGTTTTCGGCCGGGAAGCCGGCACGCCTCGATGCGGGGACGATCCTGTGGCTGCTGGTGCTCTTCTGCGCGGTCACGCTGTATCCGCCGGGCGACGTGATCGAGACGATCCGGCACCTGCGCGTGCCCGACACCGACGACGCGATGCGCCTCGTCGAGGCGCGCGACCTCGCCGCCGGCCAGGGCTGGTACGACAACGTCCAGTACCGCTTCCTGCCGCCGGGCGGCGTGCCGAGCCACTGGTCGCGCCTGCTCGACGCACCGCTGGCCGGCCTTCTCCTAGCACTGACGCCCCTGCTCGGCTCCGGGCTCGCCGAGGGGATCGTCGCGGCGTTCTGGCCGCCGCTGCTGCTCGCGGTCTACGCCGCGGTGCTGTGGACCGGCGTGCGTACGACCTTCGGCAAGCGGGCGGCGGTGCTGGCGCTGTTCGCTGCAACGCAGACCTTCGGCGTCACCGTGCAGTTCGCCGCCGGCCGGATCGACCACCACGACGTGCAGATGATCGCGATTCTCGGGATGGCGACGGCCCTGATCCGCGGCGGTGCCCGGGCCGGGTGTGCGGCCGGGGCGCTCGCGGCCCTCTCCCTGGCGATCGGCCTCGAAGGCCTGCCCTCCGTCGCGCTCGGGGCGCTGTTCGTGGTCGGCGACTGGGTCTTCCGCGGGCGACCGGCCCTGCCCTGCTTCCTCGGCTTCGGCCTCGGGATCGGGCTTGCGGCGCCGCTCCTGTTCGGGGCGCAGACCGCACCGCATCTCTGGACCGCCACCGCCTGCGACGCGCTCTCGCCGCCCTGGCTCTGGCTGGCGAGCGGCGGCGGGGCGGCCGCGCTCGCCTGCGCGGGGCTCGACCGGCGGCTCGGCTCGATCGGGGCGCGCGTCGCGGTCGTCGCGACGATCGGCGCGATCCTCGTCGGCGGCTTCGTCCTGCTGTTCCCGGTGTGCCTCGGCGGCCCCTTTCCAGGGATGACGCCGCTGGTCCGGGACCGCTGGCTGCTCATGGTCAACGAGATGGCCTCGGTTCCGAAGTTCGTCGCTCGCAGGCAGTACGAGATTCTGGTCTACTATCCCGTCCTGGTGCTGGCGGCGCTCGCCGCCTCCTGGGCGGCGTTCCGGGGGGCGCCCGCGCACCGGCGCGCCTACGGCGTCGCGGCCATGCTGCTTTGGCCGGGCCTCGTCATCGGCTGGTTCCAGTTCCGCGGGATCTACGTCGCCTCCGGGCTGATCCCGTTCGTGGCGGGGCCGGCGCTCGACCGCGCCCACGCGCTGGCGAGCGACCGCGCCGCGCCGCCGCGTCAACGCGCCGGCCTCGCCGCCCTAGGCATCGCGATGATCAGCACAGCCTGGATGATCCCGGCGGTCCTCGCCGGCCTGGTCGAGGAGAGCGGGGCCTCGGCGGCGACCGCCAAGTCCTTTGCCTGCCAGGACGACGCCGCGGTGACGCCGCTCGCCGCGCTGCCCGCCGGAACGGTGCTCGCGCCGATCATCATGGGACCGTCGATCCTGATGCGGACGCCGCACGCGGTGGTCGCGGCGCCCTATCACCGGGCGATCCCGGGGCTTACCGCCGCGATCGAGGGTCTTGGCGGCAGCGAGGCCGACCTGCGCCGGCATGTGGCGGCGCACGGCGTCCGCTACGTCATCGTCTGCCGCACGCGGCCGAGCCAGGGCCTCGACGGCGCCGCCTTCGCCACGCGCCTCGCCCGCGGCGACGTGCAGGCCGACTGGCTCGAGCCGCTGCCCGTCGGCGGCGACGTGCTGAAGGTCTGGCGGGTGCGATAGCCCAGGGTTCGACCGGGTCCCGTCGCCCCCCTGCCTTCATAGCGGTCGTGACACGGAGGCGCGCCTTCGGCGGCCTACTTCACCACGCGGTCGAGCTTGTTGTTGACGAAGAAGTACAGCTCCTTCGCGCCGGGCTCGGTGTAGAGCACCTGGACCTCGCGGCCGGCGCGGCCTTCCCCGACCAGCACGTCCACCGGCGGGCGGCCCTTCAGCCGCACGAGGTCGCACTCGCCGATGCCCGGCTCGATCGCGGCGGCGCTCGCCGGGGCCGGACCGGTGCAGGATCCGTCCGGCGCGAGCACCGGGCCGGTGAAGGTCGCCGCCGCGGGCACGCGCGGCGGGATTGGCACGATCTCCGAGGGCGCGGGCGGGGGCGTCCGCTCGGTCACGGTGCAGGCGCCGAGGAGGGCGGCCGCGATCAGGCCGGCGCCGGCGAGGGTCCGCAGATCTGGCAACGTCACGGCGCCTCCTTGCGCTGCGGGTTCGGGGCCGTCGCCTCGCGCGCCTTCAGCGCGGCGGCGTAGAGGGCGGAGACGTCGCGCTTGAACGCCGCCCGGGCATCGGGGCGGGAATAGAACATGTGCCCGCCGGGGTACACCGCCAGCGAGAGCCGCGGCTCCGCCCCGTAGGACGGGATCTGGTCGATCAGCAGCTTGGAGGCGAAGTACGGCGTCACCAGGTCGGTGAAGCCGTGCGCCACCAGCACGCGGACGTTGCCGTCGAGCGCCAGCACGCCGCGCAAGGCGCCGACCGCCTCCGGCGCGGAGCGGCCGCCGCCCCAGCTCCAGCCTCGGTTCACGGCCGTGTTCAGGAGCTCGTAGCGCAGGTTCGTCACCCGCCAGTTCAGCGTCTTCGTGTAGAGGTCGATCATCGCGCTGGTGAGCGGCGCCTGGAGCGCGGTGAGCAGCGGGTCGTCGAAGCCGGAATGCGCCGCGGTCGGGTCGGGGTCCCATCCCGAGACGCCGGTGTCGTAGGCGCTGGCGACGCGGCCCGACGCGCGGTCGACCTCGCGCTGGACGCTGCTCGAGGACAGCCGGCCGCCCTGCGCCTTGACGAAGGCCGGGTCGAGCCCGGTCAGCGCGGCGACGCGCTCGGTCAGGCGCGCCACCGCCGGCGCGTCGTCGGGCCCCTTGAGCAGGTCGGCGAGGTAGGCACCGGTGGCGTAGCGCTCGGTGTCGGCCAGGGTCTCGCGGGTCGGCACGGTGCCGGCCCGCTCCAGGGCGCCGGCCGCGTAGGAGGGCAGCCGCAGAACGTTGCCCCAGGGGTTGGCGCGCGGGGGCGCCAGGGTGCCGAAATCGAGCACCGGCGACAGCAGCACGAGGCCCGACAGGCCGACGCCGATATCCTCCTGCAGCTTGGCCGCGATGAGCGGTCCCCGGAAGCCGCCGTAGCTCTCGCCGACGTAGAATTTCGGGTCGCCCATCCGGGTGTTGACGCGCAGGTAGCGGGCGATCGCCGCCGACAGCACCGAGGCGTCCGACTCCACGCTCCAATACGCCTTGCCGTCGCCGTCCGCGGCGCGGCTGTAGCCGGTGCCGACCGGGTCGATGAAGACGAGGTCGGTGAAGTCGAGCCAGGTGCCGTCGTTCGGCACCAGCGCGACCGAGCGCGACGGGCTGATGCTCGCGCCGTCGGCCGGCAGGCGCCACGGCCCGATCGCGCCGATGTTCAGGTAGGCGGAGGCCGCCCCCGGCCCGCCGTTGATCGCGAAGGTGATCGGCCGCACCGTCCCGGCCGCCGCGGGCCGGGTGTAGGCGACGAAGGCGATCTCGGCCTGCAGCTTGCCCGATTCGTCGACCAGCGGCAGGCTGCCCGCGGTCGCTGTGAAATCGAGCTTCTGGCCGTTGGGAAGCGTGACGCTCTGCTCGGTGGTGACGTCGGGCGGGAGCTTCTTTCCCTCCGGCGCGCGCGCCTCGGTGGGCCCGCGCTGCGGCGCCTGAGCCGTCGCCGCAAGCGGAACGATCGCGAAGAGAAGCGCGACGAGTGCCGCGAACCCCCTCCCCCCTCTGCGGGGGAGGGTGGCCCTCGCGTCAGCGAGGGCCGGGAGAGGGGCGCGACCTCTTCGGATACGGCGCTCCCCTCTCCCCCTCTGCTCCGCAGGGTACCCGCCCCCGCAAAGGGGAGAGGGAAGAACGCGCGCCATTTTCATGATCGGCATGGTCGGTCCTGCATTCCAGTCGCGGGGGAGCGTCACGCCTTCTTCAGCCAGCGGCCGCCGTCGTCCTGCTGCCAGTAGGCGACCGCGTGGCCGGCGGCCTTGGCGGCCTTCCACTGCTCGCGGGCGCGCAGGAGCGCATCCTGGTCGGTGCCGTCGAACAGCACGCAGATCCGCTCGTAGTCGCCCGCATCCGGCGGCAGGTCCGCGCCCTCGACGAGGAAGCGGATCGCGGCGGCGTTGGGGTTGGTGTCGCGCAAGGTCAGCACCACCGGCTGGCTCGCCACGTCGGGCTCGCGATCGGTGCCGTGGGGCAGAAAGCTGTCGTCGCGGAAGGTCCAAAGGTAATCGTCCAGCGCCTGGAGCCGTTCCTCGCTCGCCGCCTGGATCGCCGCCTGCCAGCCGCGCTCGCGCGACTTCTCGACGAGGTTCGGCAGCACCGCTTCGAGCGGCTGGTTCTGGAGGTGGTAGAAGAGGATGTCCGTCACGCCCGCTCAGATAGGCCGGTGGGCGCGCTTTGCACAGCGCGTCATCGGCGCACTCACCCGGGCAGGATGACGTGCAGGACGAACAACGCCGCGTCGGTGGTGATCGGGCCGGCCGCCTCGCGCAGGCCGATCCCGACGCAGGCGTCACCGACGATCCAGGCGCCGACGAGGGCGTGGCGCCCGTCGAAGCACGGCAGCTCGGCGAGCGCCCGGCGGACATGGCCGCCCGCGCCGTAGGGGCCGTGATCCTGTGCCAGCACCGCGCCGTCGCGCACCATCAGGACGTTGGCGCCCTCGCGCGAGAACAGCGGCTTCTTGACGAACGAGGTGCCGAGCCGCGCCTTCTGCGGGTCGTCCTCGAAATAGGCCGGCAGCAGGTTCGGGTGGCCGGGCTCGCGGGCGTAGAGATGCGGCAGCAGCCCCTTGTTGGACAGGACCGCCTTCCAGGGCGGTTCGAGGAACCGCGTCGGCGTCGCGGCGAGCGCTGCGCCGAACGCATCCGCGAACGCCCATTCCCACGGGTAGAGCTTGAACAGGGTCGCGATCGGCGCCTCCGTCCGGTCGACGAAGGCGCCGCTCGCGGCAAGGCCGATATCGCCGAGGTCGAGGAAGCGGGTCGCGAGGCCGGCCTGGCGCGCGCAATCCTCCAGGTAGGCGACGGTGCCGCCGTCCTCGGGCGCGTCGGCGTAGGCCGCCAGGGCCAGGGAGGTGCCGCCGACCGCCCGGAACCGCTCGATCAGGCGCTCGTGCACGGCGTTGAACTGATCCGAGCCCGCCGGCACCCGCCCGAGCCGCAGCAGGTCCTTGAGCCAGAGCCACTGGAACACCGCGGATTCGTAGAGCGCGGTCGGCGTGTCGGCGTTGTATTCGAGGAGCTTGGCCGGGCCGGTGCCTTCGCCGCCGTAGGCGAGGTCGAGCCGCCCGTAGAGCGAGGGGTCGCCGCGGCGCCAGCTGGTACGCACGACGTCCCACATCGCCTCCGGGATCGCCAGGGAGGCCAGGATGCGCGCGTCCTCGACCGCGTCGGCGACGAAGGCGAGGCACAGCGCGTGGAGCTCGGTGCCCGGCGCCTCGATGTCGCGCTCGATCTCGCCGAGCGTGAAGGCGTAGGCGTGGCTCTCGTCCCAATAGGGCGCGCCGTCGAGGGTGTGGAAGGTGAAGCCGTTGGCCCGCGCGCTCGCACGCCAGCCCGGCCGCTCGCCGATCGCGATGCGGCGCATCAGCCGCCGCTCCCGTGACCCGCCATCCCGTGGGAGGCGAAGCCCCGGCCGGTCGCGCCGAACCCGCCGAAGGCGGCCGGGCGCACCGCCGACGAGGCGACGCGCGCGTGCGACGACGCACCGCCGCTTCCGGTGACGACGCGGCCGCCCCAGCTCGTGCAGTAGCCGCCCGATCCGGAATACGCCGCCCCGGCCTAGCCGAGGCGATGATCGTAGACGGGCTGCGGCTCGAGGGCCTGCTCGATCCGGCGGCCGATGACGTAGCCGGCCAGCATCGGCACGAAGCGGCCGGCCGCGCTCGTCGCGACGGCGCTTCCGTCGACGCAATGCCCGGCGCCGTGATGCCCCTCGCAATCGGCCAGGGAGAGGTAGCGCGGCGCCGCCTCCGGATAGGCCGCCAGCGCCGTGGCGTAGGTGCTCCGGCAATCGGCCTCCGTCCGGATGCCGCCGCGTATGCAGGCGTCGGGACCGCCGTAGACCAGGACGTCCTCCTCGCGCTGCGAGGGATCGTACCGCCCGAGCGCGAGGGCCGTGGCGCCGGCGCCGGCGACGAGGACGAGCGCGACGGTGGTCGAGCGCTTCGAGGACCGTTCGATGGACGAGGCCATGATCGTTCGGACCGTCTCGGACGGCCCGGCTCCCAGGCGGCAGAACGCCGCGAGGCCCGGATGTAGGAACGCCGGCGGCCCTTGAGAAGATCGTCCAGCTTCGCCGGCCGGGCCCGCCGCGGAGCCCGATGCGCGATCCGCGACGCCTGGCGCCGCACGCTCGGCGGATCCCGATCGCGGGCTCGTTAGTAGGTCATGGCCGCCGCATCGATCACGCCGCCGGCGAGCGACGCCGAGGCGAGCAGGATCGCCGCGGCGCCTTCGCCCTCCGCGATCCGCCGGGACAGGTCGGGCAGGACGAGCCGGACCAGGAAGTAGATCAGGATCTGCACGACCAGAGCGACGAGGCCCCAGATCACGCAGTCGAGGGCCGATTGCGCGTTGTAGATCGCCACGGCCAGCGGCAGCGCGTAGCCGAGCGCGGTGGCGGCGGCGACGTTGTTCGCCCGGATCAGCGCGATCTCGCGGTGCGCCGTCGCCGTCAGGTAGACGCCGAGGTAGAGCGCCACGAGCTTTCAGGCGATGGCGCCGTAGCCGAGGAAGGCGGGCAGCCCGGAGATCGAGGTCATCGCGGGCGGTCCCGCCTCACACCAGGCGGCTCTGCTCGATCGCGGCGCCGACGAAGCCCTCGAACAGCGGATGCGGCGCGAAGGGACGCGACTTCAGCTCCGGGTGGAACTGCACGCCGATGAACCACGGGTGGCCGACATGCTCGACCGTCTCGGGCAGGAGCCCGTCCGGCGACAGGCCGGAGAAGCGCAGGCCCTTGGCCTCGAGCCGCTCGCGATAGGCCATGTTGACCTCGTAGCGGTGGCGGTGGCGCTCGGAGATGTGGGTGCTGCCGTAGATCCCGGCGATCTTCGTGTCGGGGTGCAGCGTCGCGTCGTAGGCGCCGAGCCGCATGGTGCCGCCGAGGTCGCCGGCGGCCGCACGCTGCTCCAGCTCGTTGCCGCGCAGCCACTCGGTGAGCAGGCCGACCACCGGCTCGGCCGTGTCGCCGAACTCGGTCGAGTTCGCGTCCGGCACGCCGGCGAGCGACCGGGCCGCCTCGATCACCGCCATCTGCATGCCGAAGCAGATCCCGAAATACGGGATCTTCCGCTCGCGGGCGAACCGCGCCGCGCGGATCTTGCCCTCCGCCCCCCGCTGGCCGAAGCCGCCGGGCACCAGGATGCCGTTGATGCCTTCGAGGAACGGGGCCGGGTCCTCGCGCTCGAACACCTCCGCCTCGATCCATTCGAGGTTGACGCGGCAGCGATGGCTGATGCCGCCGTGGATCAGCGCCTCGGTGAGCGACTTGTAGGCGTCCTTCAGGCCCGTGTACTTGCCGACGATGGCGATGGTGACCTCGCCCTCGGGGTTCTTCACCCGCTCGGAGATCGTGTGCCAGCGCGAGAGGTCCGGCTCGCCGTCGTGGGCGAGGCCGAAATGCGCGAGCACCTCGCGGTCGAGGCCGGCCTCGCGGTAGGAGAGCGGCACGTCGTAGATCGAGGCGACGTCGCGCGCCTCGATCACCGCGGTCTCGCGCACGTTGCAGAACAGCCCGAGCTTGCGCCGCTCGTCGGCGGGTATCGGCCGGTCGCAGCGGCAGAGCAGGATGTCGGGCTGGATGCCGATCGAGCGCAGCTCCTTCACCGAGTGCTGCGTCGGCTTGGTCTTCAGCTCGCCGGCGGACGGGATGTAGGGCAGCAGCGTCAGGTGCACGAAGGCGGTGGAGCCGCGCGGCAGGTCGTTGCCGAGCTGGCGGATCGCCTCGAAGAACGGCAGGCCCTCGATGTCGCCGACCGTGCCGCCGATCTCGACGAGCACGAAGTCGAAGGCGTCGTTGCCGTCGCGGACGAAGTCCTTGATCGCGTTGGTGACGTGCGGGATGACCTGGATCGTCGCACCGAGGTAGTCGCCGCGGCGCTCCTTGGCGATGATGTCCTGGTAGATCCGGCCGGTGGTGATGTTGTCGGCGCGCGTCGCCGGGACGCCGGTGAAGCGCTCGTAATGCCCGAGGTCAAGGTCGGTCTCGGCGCCGTCGTCGGTGACGAAGACCTCGCCGTGCTGGGTCGGACTCATCGTGCCCGGGTCGACGTTGAGGTAGGGGTCGAGCTTGCGCAGGCGGACCGAGTAGCCGCGCGCCTGGAGCAGCGCCGCGAGCGCCGCCGAGGCCAGACCCTTGCCGAGCGAGGAGACCACGCCGCCGGTGATGAAAACGTACCGCGTCATGGGCCTCGGTCCATAGAGAAGGCTGGGCGATTCGCCAAACGGCATGCCACCCGCACCGCGCGATTCCCACGGAATTCGCACAATGCTGGATTGGGCCGGCCTAGGGCGGGAGCGTTAAGTTTCCTTTGCCCGATCGAACGGCGCGGCTGCGTCGTTCCGATTCGATCGCGGCGTTCAACGCGACTGGGGCGCGTCCGGAACGGCCGGCTGGGCCGGAGTCGGGGCCGGGGCCGCCGGCGCGGCGGGCGCCGCCGGGGTGCCCGCGGCCGGGGCGTTGTTCTGCCGGCGCAACGTGTCGAGCAGGTTGTCGGCGCCCGCGGGCTGGCCGGCCGGCTGCGTCGTGCCGTTGGCGCCGTCGAGGATCGATTTCGGCGCGGCGGAGCGGTGCGACATCACCGCCAGCGTCAGGCTGGTGACGAAGAACAGGGCGGCGAGGATCGCGGTGGCCCGCGTCAGCGCGTTGGCCTGGCCGCGCCCGGTCATGAAGCCCGAGACGCCGCCGCCGCTGCTGCCGGCGCCGAGGCCGAGGCCGCCTTCGGACCGCTGCAGCAGCACCACGCCGATCAGCGACAGCACGATGATGAGATGGACGACGATCAGGACGGTCTGCATCGGAATTCCGGAATCGTTCTTGCGCGCGCCGGTCCCGGGAGCCGCTCGCTGGGACGGGGAGCGGGACACGACGGCCGGAGCTGCATCGCACCGGCTACAAATCTGCCGGGGGCATACACCACAAGCGTGCGGGCGCCAAACGTGACGATCGGCGCGCCGATGTCAGCCGCCCGGCTCCCCGGACGATCGCTCCGCGTGCTCAAAGGCGGGCGCGAAGAGCGGCGCTTCGGATCGGCCGCCTCGGACCGGAGGATGACGCCATGCCCATCTCACGCCGCCTCATGCTCGCCGTGGCGCTCGCCGCCTCCGTCGCCCGGGCCGCCCCGGCGGGCGCGGCGGGATCGGAGGCCGAGGTGGAGGCGGCGGTCGACGCCCTGACCGCGGCCCTGCTCGCGCCGGACGCGGCCACCCTCGACGCGCTGGTGCTCGACGGCCTGAGCTACGGTCATTCGAGCGGCGCCGTGCAGGGCAAGGCGGCCTTCGTCGACGCGCTGACGAGCGGGCGCTCCGCCTTCCCGAGCATCGTCCTGTCGGACCGCTCGGTCTCGGTCGTCGGCGAGGACGCCATCGCCCGGCACGTGTTCAGCGGCGAGACGACCTCCGGCGGCAAGACCGCGCCGGTGCGCATCGGCGTGATGCAGGTCTGGCACCGGGACGGCGGCCGCTGGCGGCTGCTCGCCCGGCAGGCCTACAAGATTTGAGCGGGCGCGGATCGCTCAGGCGTAGGCGGCGCAGATTCCAAGAAAATCCTCGGCGACGAGGCTGGCGCCGCCGACGAGCGCGCCGTCGACGTTCTCCACCGAGAGCAGCTCGCGCGCGTTGCCGGGCTTGACCGAGCCGCCGTAGAGGATGCGGATCTTGGCCGCCTCCTCGCCGACGAGCTTGTCGAGCATCTCGCGCAGGGAGGCGTGGACCTCGGCGATCTCGCGCGCCGTCGGCGTGCGGCCCGAGCCGATCGCCCAGACCGGCTCGTAGGCGATCACGGTGTCGGCGCCGGTCGCGCCCTTCGGCGTGCCGATGGCGAGCTGCGCCCGGACGATGTCGAGGGCCCGGCCCTGCTCGCGCTCCTCCATGGTCTCGCCGACGCAGATGATGCCGCACAGGCCGGCGCGCCGGGCGCCCAGGGCCTTGGCGTGGACGCCGTCGTCGGTCTCGTGATGGTAGGCCCGGCGCTCGGAATGTCCGACGATGACGTAGCGCGCGCCGAGGTCGGCCAGCATCTCGGCGGAGATCGAGCCGGTGAAGGCGCCGCTCGGCTTGGCATGGAGGTTCTGGCCGCCGATGGCGATCGACGAATCGTAGGTCGCGGCGACGCAGGCCGAGATCAGCGTCGAGGGCGGGCAGATCAGCAGGTCGATCGTCTCGGCGAGCGCGGGGGACAGGCCGGTCCGCACCGCGTCGACCACGGGGATCGAGGCCCGGGTGCCGTTCATCTTCCAGTTGCCCGCAACCAGGGGCCGCCGTCCCGAACGCATCATCGATGTCCCTGCCGTCCCAAACGCCTGCCGGCGCACGCGTGGGCCGGGGCTACCAGAGCCCGCATGAGGGCGCAAACGGATCGGCCGCGCCGGGAGACGATCCGCGACGAAGATCACCCGGCCCCCGCTCCGGGGACGGGCGGCATGCCGAGATGCGATGGATCGAAAGAACCGAGGACACCCGCGCGGGGGATGCCGGCGAGGCGGAGGGGCGATAGGCCGAAAACGGCTACCTTATGTTAGATCGGCCTTAATTCCTGACATGCGATCACGGCGCATGCGCGGTCCACGGACATTCCTTCAGGCGAGAAGCGGAGCGACGGCGGTCGAATTCGCCCTCGTCGCGCCGATGCTGCTGTTGACGATCGCCTTCGTCATGGCCGTCGCCCTGGTGATGTTCGTCAACCAGCGGCTCGATTACGCGACGAGCCAGGCCGCGCGGTAGGTGATGATCGGCAAAGCCAAGATCAATGGCATCGATCAGGCGACGTTCAAGACCGCGCTCTGCAGCAGGCTGCCGGCCGTGATGTCGTGCGGGAACGTCGTGGTGAACCTCTACAAAGTGCAGCCGACCTTTGGCGCGAAGAGCGGCTACTACGCCTTCGTCAAGCCGGACGTCAGCGGCCTCCTGGTGCCGTCCCAGACGAGCGGATCGGGCCAGTACGATCTCGGCAATGCTGGAGACTATCAGTACCTGCAGGTCATCTACCCGATTTCGGTCCTGCCGAGCGTCTTCGCATCCCTGCTCGGCACCGATGGCTCCACGAGCTACCTGGCGATCTCGACGGCGGCATTCCGCAACGAGAAGTTCTGATGGCACCCCGTCGGCCATCCCTCACGCAACGCTTCCGCGACGACCGGCGCGGGCTGTCGGCGGTCGAGTTCGCGCTCGTCCTGCCGGCGCTGCTCGCGCTGATGCTCGGCGGCATCCAGCCGGTCACGTACGTGAACGCGACGCGCAAGGTCGAGCTCGTCGCGCACTCGATCAGCCAGATGATCTCACAGGTGCCGCCGCCGCCGGGGTCCACGATCGCCACGGTCAACGCGACCGACCTTCACTTCAGCTTCGATTCGGCGCTCGTGCTGTTCCCCTACGTCATGAAGGATGCGGCCCGGCAGAACGTGCTTTGGTCGAACGACATCACCATCAAGTACGCCAGCGTCGCCTTCACGCAGAAGTCGACCGCCTGCAACGACCCGGCCGATATGAGCGCCTGCTACACGGCCAACGTCGTGTGGACGAGCACGGGCACGTCCGGCAGCACCCAGCGCCCCTGCGGGACGCCTTTGCTGCCCGCCGACAATACCGCCGCGCCGAACGTCGGAACCTTGCCGCGCTCGGTCTACGGTCCCGGCTCGATCATCGTCATCGACGTGGCATTCACCGTCAAGCCGACCTTCGGCGCCAAGTTCTTTTCAGGCAGCCAGATCGCCCGCTCGGTCTACGTCCAGCCGCGCTACGCCACCCTCGTGAACTACGACACCGCGAACAGCGACGGGATCGCCACGAAATGTTCTGGCTACTGAACCGCCTTCGCCGGGCAGACCGGCACGCCGTCTCGCGTCCGAGCTTTGCGGAGGCACGGGGTGGCAACGTCGCGATGATCTTCGGCCTCAGCCTCATCCCGCTGGTCGGGCTCATCGGGCTCGGGGTCGATTACGGCGTCGCGATCACCAACAAGACGAAGCTCGACGGCGCGGCGGACGCGGCCGCGGTCGCGGCCGTGGCGACGGCCAAGGCCTACATCGCCGCCAACCAGGGCCAGCCCAACCTCACCGCCAAGGCGATCGCTGCGGGCATCACCCAGGCCGCCAACGTCTTCAACGTCAACGCGGGGAAGGTGCCGTTCACCACCTACACGCTGCAGACGCCGCAGCTGGCCCCGGACGGCCAATCCCTGACGTCGACGGTCGCCTACACCGCCACCGTGACGAACACCTTCGGCCGGATCTTCCGCACGCCGACGACCCCCCTCGCCAACACGGTGACCGCGTCGACCGACCTCGCAAGCTACCTCGACTTCTACGTGATGGTGGACGTGTCGGGATCGATGGGGCTGCCGACCTCGGCCAGCGACATGAACCTGCTCGCCAGCATGAACGTCGAATCGACGCTCACCGATTCCAAACAGGGATGCATGTTCGCTTGCCACTGGCCCGGAGCCAACGGGTGGAACCTGGCAGTCAATTACAAACCGAAACCGATTCAATTGCGTTCGGATTCTGTCAACAATGCCGTTTGCTCGCTGCTTCAGCGTGCCACGAGCCAAATGATCGTCCCGAACCAGTACCGGGTGGGCATCTATCCGTTCATCAATCAGTTGGCGACGCTTTCTCCGCTCTCCAGCAACCTTGCCACGGCGAACACGGCGGCCGAATGCACGAAGCAACCGCCAATGGCGTTCACCAATCTTCTCGATACCAACACCACCCAGCTCTCCGTCAACGGCGATCCGAGCACCGGCACGGGGAGCGGCGGGACGCATTTCGAGGTCGCCCTGCCTCAGATGAAGTCGACCATCTCGGCTTACGGTGATGGCTCGTCCACCAGCAACCCGAAGCCGTTCGTGTTTCTCATCACGGACGGCATGCAGAACGGTCAACACTACTATCTTTGGAAGAACGGAAAGTACACGTATCCTGGAAACCCATCGAAGTTTAACGGCTATGCCAACGCGTGGTGGGACGGCTCCAGCCCCGCCCAGATGGACCCGTCCAATTGCACAGCGCTGAAGAACGCCGGCGCGACAATTTCAGTCCTCTACATACCCTACATTAAGATTAACTCAACCAACGACGGAACCTATACGGCTTGGGAGAACAATCAGGTCAACCAATTCAGCCCGACGCTCTCGACCCCGCTCAAGAGCTGCGCCTCGCCGGGCTTCTTCTTCACGGCCAGTTCGGCGGACGAAATCAACGCTTCGCTGAGCGCGATGCTCGACCGCGCCGTGAAGATGACCCGCCTGACGCAGTAGGCTCGGCGGCGGCCTTTGCCTGCCGGTGCGGACTAGGCTATCGCGGGCGGATCGAAGGACGGCGCCTCGCGGCGCCCGACAGGGCCGGATCCCCCCGGCGATCCGAGCGCGCGTAAGCCAAGAGAATGCTGCAGAACATCCGCAACGCGAGCCAGCACTGGCTCGGCAAGATCGTGCTGACGGTGATCTTCACGTTCCTGATCGCGGGCGTCGCGGTCTTCGGCGTTGAGGAGTTCTTCCGCGGCGGCTCGTCGACCGCAGTGGCCACCGTCGGCAAGACGCCGATCACGGCCGAGGCCGTCCGCACCGCCTACCAGAACCAGCTCCAGCGCTACCAGACGCAGATGCGGCGCACGCTGACCCCGGATCAGGCGCGGGCGCTCGGCGTCGACCGGCAGGTGCTGTCCCAGCTCGTGACCGAGGCGTCGCTCGACCAGAAGACCTCCGATCTCGGCCTCGCGGTGCCCGACGCCTCGGTGATCCGGGCGATCCACGACGAGAAGAGCTTCCAGAACGCGCAAGGCCAGTTCGAGTCGGCGCTGTTCTACCAGACCCTCCAGCGCGCCGGCCTGAACGAGGCGATGTTCGTGCGCGAGCAGCGCGCCGTCATCGCGCGGCTGCAGCTCGCCGAGGCGGTCTCCGCCGACCTGCACGTGCCGGAGGCGATGCGCCTGGCGGTGCATCGGTACGCCACCGAGCGGCGCAAGGCCGCCTACCTGATGCTGCCGCCCTCGGCCGTCGGCGAGGTCGCGGCGCCGAGCGAGGACGCGCTGAAGGCCTATTACGAGGGCAACCGCTCGGCCTACCGTGCCCCGGAATACCGCGCCGCGACCCTGCTGGTGCTCGACCCGGCGGCGATGGCCAAGCTCGACGCCGTCTCGGCCGAGGAGGTGCAGAAGGTCTACGACCAGGAGAAGGTGCGCTTCGGCGCGCCCGAGAAGCGCACGATCCAGCAGATCGTGTTCCCCGATGCCGCGGCCGCCGAGGCGGCACGCAAGGCGATCGCCGACGGCAAGAGCTTCGCCGCGGTGGCGGAGGAGCGCGGCACCGACGGCAAGGACCTGACCCTGGGGACGCTGACGCGGGCCGAGCTGTTCGATCCGGCCGTGGCCGATGCCGCCTTCGGCCTCGACAAGGACGGCACCAGCCAGCCGGTGAAGGGCCGCTTCGGCACGGTGCTCCTCCACGTCACCGCGATCGAGCCGGCGACGGTGAAGACGCTGGCCGAGGTCGAGCCGGAGATCCGCAGGCAGATCGCGCTGGCGCGGGCCCGCGACGGTGTCGACAAGATCCACGACGCGATCGAGGACCAGCGCGCCGGCGCCAAGCCGCTCGCCGACATCGCCAAAGAGCGCGACCTGCCGATCGTGACGATCGCGGGCGTCGACGCGCAGGGCAAGGATCCGGCGGGCCGGACGGTGGCGGGCATCCCCGATTCCGAGACGACGCTGCCGGCGCTGCTGCGCGCCGAGATCGGCGGCGACAACGAGCCGCTGCGGACCAAGGCCGGCGGCTACGTCTGGTACGACGTGACCAGGATCGACGCGGCACACGACAAGCCCCTCGACGAGGTCCGCGACGCGGTCGCCGCTGGCTGGCGCGAAGCCGAGGTCTCGCGCCTGCTGCAGGCCAAGGGCAAGGCTCTGGCCGAGCGGCTCGACAAGGGCGAGACCCTCGCGGCGCTCGGCACCGAGATCGGCGTCAACCCGCAGGAGGGCGACGATCTGGCCCGCAACCAGGCCAAGGACGCGCTGACGGTCGACGTGGTCAACCGCATCTTCGCGACCGCCGTCGGCAAGGCCGGCTCGGCCGCGTCCGGCGAGGCGCGCGCGGTCTACAAGGTCGAGGCCGCGACGATGCCGGCCTTCGTCGCCGGCAGCCCGGCCGACACGACCATCGAGGGCAACTTCCGCACCGCGCTGGCCGACGACGTGCTCGGCGAATACATCGCCGAGGTGCAGAAGAACGCCGGCGTCAGCGTCAACCAGGCGGCGCTGCGGCGCGCGATCGGCGGCGAGTACTAGGGCCGATGGCGGACGCGTCCGACTACGCCGCCTACGCGGCGGCCTACGAGGCCGGTCGCCCGGTCCTCCTCGACCTGACGCTGGTGGCCGACCTCGAGACGCCGGTCGCCGCGTTCCTCAAGCTGCGCAGCCGCCATTCCGGCCCGGCCTTCCTGCTCGAATCGGTCGAGGGCGGCGTGGTGCGCGGGCGCTACTCGATGATCGGCCTCGATCCCGACCTCGCCTGGCGTTGCCGCGACGGCCGCGCCGCGCTCGCCCGCGACGACCTCTCCGCCTTCGTCGCCGACGCGCGCGCGCCGCTCGAGTCGCTGCGCGCGCTGATCGCCGAGAGCGCGATCGTGGAGGGCGAGGGCTCCGAGCTTCCGCCGATGGCGGCCGGCCTGTTCGGCTATCTCGGCTACGACATGGTCCGTGCCATGGAACAGCTGCCCGAGCCCAATCCCGACCCGCTGAACGTGCCCGACGCCATCCTCGTGCGCCCGCGGGTGATGGTGGTGTTCGATTCCGTGCGCGACCTGATCACCGTGGTCTGCCCGGTGCGCCCGGAGGCCGGGGTGACGGCGAAGGCCGCCTACGAGGCGGCGCTGGCGCGCCTCGACCGGATCGCCGAGGCGCTGGAAGGCCCGCTGCCGATCGAGGCGCGGGTCGACCTCGCCGCGGTCGCGAGGCCCGAGCCGGTCTCGAACACCTCGCCGGAGGCCTATCTCGCGATGGTGGCCAAGGCGAAGGAATACATCGCCGCCGGCGACGTGTTCCAGGTGGTGCTGTCGCAGCGCTTCGAGGCGCCGTTCACCCTGCCGGCGATCGCGCTCTACCGCTCGCTGCGGCGCACGAACCCGGCGCCGTTCCTGTGCTACCTCGACTTCTGCGAGTTCCAGGTCGTCTGCTCGTCGCCCGAGATCCTCGTGCGGGTGCGCGACGGCAAGGTCACGATCCGGCCGATCGCCGGCACCCGCCGCCGCGGCGCGACGCCGGCCGAGGACCGCGCGCTCGCCGACGAGCTGCTGGCCGACCCCAAGGAGCGCTCCGAGCACCTGATGCTGCTCGACCTCGGCCGCAACGACGTCGGCCGCGTCGCCCGGCTCGGCACCGTCACCGTCACCGGCTCGTTCTTCCTCGAATACTACAGCCACGTGATGCACATCGTCTCGAACGTCGAGGGCGACCTCGACCCGAGGCACGACACCCTGGCCGCGCTCGCGGCCGGGTTCCCGGCCGGCACGGTCTCGGGGGCACCGAAGGTGCGGGCGATGGAGATCATCGACGAGCTCGAGCGCGAGAAGCGCGGGCCCTACGGCGGCTGCATCGGCTATTTCGGCGCGCGCGGCGAGATGGACACCTGCATCGTCCTGCGCACCGCGATCGTGAAGGACGGCCGCATGCACGTGCAGGCCGGCGCCGGCATCGTCTACGATTCCGATCCGCAATCCGAGCAGCAGGAATGCGTGAACAAGGCCCGCGCCCTGTTCCGCGCGGCCGAGGACGCGGTGCGCTTCGCGGCCCAGGCGAAGCGCGGGCAGTAGGCTCAGCCGAGCGCGCGCAACGCGGTCCGCAAGGCATCCGCATCGACCCCGCCGAGCGCCGCATCGACGGCCGCGTGCGTCTCGCGCCAGACCGGCACCGCGGCCGCGAGGCTGGCGCGACCGGCCTCCGTCAAGGCCAGGAGGCGGCCGCGCCGGTCCTTCGGATCGACGGCGACCGTCGCGAGGCCGCGCCGCTCCAGAACCTTCACGGCGGCGGTGAGCGTCGTCCGGTCCATCGCGAGCAGGCGGGCCACCGACGCCATCGGCGCCGGCTCGGGCCGGTTGAGGGACATCAGCAGCGAGAACTGCCCGCTCGTCAGCCCGAGCGGCCGCAGCGCGTCGTCGAAGCGGCGACCGAGGGCGCGGGCCGCGCGCTGGGCATGCAGGCATAGGCACGTCTCGCGGACGGCGGCGGTGGTCGCGAAGGGGACGACGGTTGACATCCGTCGAATTACGTTGATATCAACTCAAATCGCAATGCGACAAACGCGCCTGTTCCGGGAGCCGAGGCCGTGGCGGATCACGCGGGCACCTTCGTCTGGTACGAGCTGACGACGCCCGACATCGCGTCGGCCCAAGCCTTCTACGGCGCGGTCGCAGGCTGGAGCATCGTCGATGCGGGGATGCCCGGGGTCGACTACCGCATCGCGCGGGCGGGCGACGTCCGGATCTGCGGGATGATGGCCCCGACCGGATGCGAGCCCCCCGCCGGCGCGCGGCCGGGCTGGCTCGGATACGTCGCGGTCGCCGACGTGGACGCCTCCGCCGCGCGCGTGACGGCGGCCGGCGGGCGCGTGACCTTCGGACCGCGCGACATCCCGGGCGTCGGCCGGTTCTGCATGGCCGCCGACCCGCAGGGCGCCACCTTCGCGCTGTTTCGCGGCGACGGGACGCCGCCGCCGATGCCGCCGCCGGGCACGCCCGGCCCGTTCGGCTGGCACGAGCTGCACGCCCGCGACGGGGAGCCGGCCTTCGCCTTCTATGCCGGCCTGTTCGGCTGGGAAAAGTCCATGGCGGTCGATATGGGGCCGATGGGCACCTATCAGGTCTTCGCCCGCCACGGGGTCGACCTCGGCGGGATGATGACCTCGCCGATGCCGGCAGCCCCGTGCTGGCTGTTCTACATCGCCGTCGAATCGATCGACGCCGCGGCCGAGCGGGTCGCTGCGGCCGGCGGCACCGTCCTGCAGGGCCCGCACGCGGTGCCGGGGGGCGCCTGGATCGTCCAGGCGCGGGATCCGCAGGGCACGCTATTCGCCCTGGTCGGCCCGAGGGTGGCGGCCTGATCCGCGGGCCGACGGCGGCTGAACGGATCGTGCGTCGGTTCGAGTCGAGAGCCATCGCCGACCGATCTCTCGCGATCCGTTCCAGACGTAACGATGTCCTACGACGGTAAGGCCATGAACGTACGCCCTGCCACACCAGCGGATGCGGACGCAGGCAGTCGTGTCCTGCAACGCTCGATCACTGAACTCTGCAAGCGAGATCATGGTGACGACGCGGCCGTCATCGCGGCTTGGACGGCGAACAAGACCCCCGAGCATTGGCACGTATGGCTCGCACGATCGGATACATCGATATTCGTAGCCGAATGCGACGGGAGCATCGTGGGAGTGGGTATGGTCGATGGGACAAGAGTGATCCTGCTCAACTATGTCGCGCCGGAGGCTCGCTACAGCGGAGTGAGCACCGCCCTCCTCCACGCAATGGAAAAGGTAAGCTGCCAACGGGGGATTGTGGTGTGCACGCTCGAAAGTACGAAGACGGCGGGGTCGTTCTACATCGCCCGAGGCTATGTACCCACGGACGGAGGGGGCTCGACGATCTTCGTCAAGCATCTGCCGCCGGGCCCGGCGCCTTGACCGGCGCCGCCGGCCGGGCCAGATCGTCGGTCATGGAACCCGCGCCGACGCCCTCCGTCCTCGTCATCGACAACTACGATTCCTTCACCTGGAACCTCGTCCACCTGATCGGCCCGCTCAGCGGTGCGATCGACGTGGTGCGCAACGACCAGGTGACGGTCGACGAGATTCGCGCGCGCGCCCCCGACGCCCTGGTGCTGTCGCCCGGGCCCTGCACCCCGAACGAGGCCGGCATCTGCCTCGATGCGGTCAGGGAGCTCTCGGGCGAGATCCCGATTTTCGGGGTCTGCCTCGGCCTCCAGGCGATCGGCCAGGCCTTCGGCGGCGACGTGGTGCGGGCGCCCGCGCCGATGCACGGCAAGGTCTCGACCATCCGCCACGGCGCGAAGGGCATCTTCCGCGGGCTCAACGACAGCTTCGACGCGACGCGCTACCATTCGCTGGTGGTCGACCGCGCCGGCTGCCCCGAGGCGCTGACGGTGACCGCTGAGGCCGACGGCCTGATCATGGGCCTGGAGCACGCGCACCTGCCGGTGCACGGCGTGCAGTTCCACCCCGAGAGCATCCTCTCGCATCACGGCACGCGGATCCTGCAGAACTTCCTTGACATCGCGACGGCGTGGAACCGGGCGCGCGGGCGGGACCAGGCACGTGACAAGGCCCGTCCCGGCGTGCATTGACGCGGGATTCCCGCGAACGCGTCGCCCGTCGAGCCGATGGAATCCTTCAAACCCCATCTCGCCAAGGTCGCCGCCGGGTTCTCCCTCGACCGGGCGGAAGCCCGCGCGGCGTTCGACGACCTGCTGTCGGGCGAGGTCACGCCCGTGCAGGCCGGCGCCTTCCTCGTCGGCCTCAAGGTCCGCGGCGAGACGCCGGACGAGATCGTCGGCGCCGTCGAGGCGATGCGCGCGCGCATGGTCCGGGTCGCGGCGCCGGCCGGCAGCGTCGACGTGGTCGGCACCGGCGGCGACCACTCGGGCAGCTACAACGTCTCGACGCTGGCCGCGATCGTCACCGCCGCCTGCGGCGTGCCGGTGGCCAAGCACGGCAACCGCGCCGCGACCTCGCGCTCGGGCGCGGCCGACGTGCTGGCGGCGCTCGGCGTCAGGCTCGGGCTCGACCCGGCGGGCCTGAGCCGGTGCCTGACGCAGGCCGGCCTGTGCTTCATGTTCGCCCAGACCCACCACGGCGCGATGCGGCACGTGGCGGCGGTGCGCTCGGAATTGCCGGTCCGCACCATCTTCAACCTGCTCGGGCCGCTCTCGAACCCGGCCGGCGTCGAATGCCAGCTGCTCGGCGTGTCGCAGGCGGCCTGGGCCGAGCCGCTGACGCAGGTCCTCGCCGAGCTCGGAAGTCGCCGGGTCTGGACCGTGCACGGCTCGGACGGGCTCGACGAGATCACCGTCACCGGCCCGACCCAGGTGGTGGCGCTGGAGGACGGCCGGATCTCGACCTTCGCGGTCGATCCGCGCGACGTCGGCCTGCCGCTGCACGACCTCGAGGCGCTGCGCGGCGGCGATCCCGAGCACAACGCGCGCGCCTTGGCCGACGTCCTGTCGGGCACGCGCAACGCCTACCGGGACATCGCGGTTCTGAATGCGGGCGCCGCGCTCGTGGTCGCAGGCCTGACGCACGCCCTCGCCGACGGCGTCGCGCGGGCGCAGGATGCGATCGATTCGGGGGCGGCCCGCGCGACGCTGGCCCGCCTCGTCGCGGTCTCGAACGGATAGGGTATACCGATGGCCACCGACGCCCTCGCCGAACCGCCGCCTCCGACCGAGCCGCCGGCGACCGATCGCTCGAGCGTGCTCGCCCGCATCGAGGCCTACAAGCGCCGCGAGATCGCCGAGGCGAAGCTGCGGGTGCCGCTCGCCAAGCTGGAGACGCGCGCCGCCAAGGCCTCGCCGCCGCGGGGCTTCGCCGACGCGATCCGGGCGCACGTGGCGGAAGGGCGCCCGGCGCTGATCGCCGAGGTGAAGAAGGCCTCGCCGTCCAAGGGCCTGATCCGGGCGGATTTCGACCCGGCCGCGCTGGCCGCCGCCTACGAGAAGGGGGGCGCCACCTGCCTCTCGGTGCTCACCGACGAGCCCTCGTTCCAGGGCCGGCCCGAATACCTCACCCAGGCGCGCGAGGCCTGCCGGCTTCCGGTGCTGCGCAAGGACTTCCTGTTCGAGCCCTACCAGGTCTACGAGGCGCGGGCCTGGGGCGCCGACTGCATCCTGGCGATCATGGCCTGCCTCGACGACGACGAGGCGGAAGCCCTGGTCGAGACGGCGCACGAGCTCGGCATGGACGTGCTGGTCGAGGTGCACGACGCCGCCGAGCTCGCCCGCGCGATCCCGCTCGGCACCGCGCTGATCGGCGTCAACAACCGCAACCTGAAGACCTTCGAGGTCTCGTTCGAGACCGCGATCACGCTCGGCGCCGAGATCCCGCCCGACCGCATCGCGGTGGCCGAGAGCGGCATCGGCGGCCATGCCGACGTCGCCCGGCTCGGCCGCCACGGCCTCAACGTCGTCCTCGTCGGCGAGAGCCTGATGCGCCAGGACGACGTGACGGCGGCGACGCACGACCTGCTGTTCGGGCCCAAGGCCGCGAAGAAGGCGAAGGGCTGATCGTGGACGAACCCCGCCTCACGCACCTCGACGCCACCGGCGCGGCCAACATGGTCGACGTCGGCGACAAGCCCGCGACCACCCGCACCGCCCGCGCCGAGGGGCGGGTGGTGATGCTGTCCGCCACCCTGGCGCTGATCCGCGAGGGCGATGCCAAGAAGGGCGACGTGGTCGGCACCGCCCGCCTCGCCGGGATCATGGCGGCCAAGCGCACCCACGAGTTGATCCCGCTCTGCCATCCGCTCCTGCTCACCAAGGTCCGGGTCGATTGCGAGATCGACGACGCGCTGCCGGGCCTGCGCCTCACGGCGGAGGTCCGCGTGCAGGGCCCGACCGGCGTCGAGATGGAGGCGCTGACCGCCGTCTCGGTCGCCTGCCTCACGGTCTACGACATGGTGAAGGCCGCCGACCGCGGCATGCGGATCGAGGGCATCCGCCTGCTCGCCAAGGACGGCGGCCGCTCCGGCGCGTACCGCGCGGAGGACGCGGCGTGATGGCCCCCGGCGCTCATCCCTCCCCCCTGTGCGGGGGCGGGTGGCCCACGAAGCGGGTCGGGAGAGGGGAACGCCGCATCCGGAGAGGTCGCACCCCTCTCCCGACCTTCGGTGCCGCGAGGCCCACCCTCCCCCGCGGAGGGGGGAGGGAGAAAACCGGAGCGCGTCCGGGACCGGGGGCGCTCGCGTGAGCGGCCTGATCCCCGTCGCCGAAGCGCTCGCGCGCATCCTCGCGAGCGTTCCCGGGCCGGTCGCGGCCGAAGAGGTCGCGATCGCGGAGGCCGCCGGGCGCACGCTGGCGGCCGCGGTCGTCGCCACCCGCACGCAACCGCCCTTCCCGGCTTCCGCCATGGATGGCTACGCCGTGCGCGCCGCCGACGCGACGGCCGGGGCCGCGTTGCGCCTCGTCGGCACCAGCGCCGCCGGCCACGGCTTCTCGGGCACGATCGGCCCCGGCGAGACCGTGCGGATCTTCACCGGCGCGCCCGTCCCCGAGGGCGCCGACGGGATCCTGATCCAGGAGAATGCCGAGGCCGACGGCGAGACGATCCGCGCCCTCGAAGCGGTGACCGCCCAAAAATTCGTCCGCCGGGCCGGCCTCGACTTCTCCGAGGGCGACGGGCTGCTGGCGGCCGGTGACACCCTCGATGCGCGCCGCTTGGCGCTGGTCGCCGCCGCCGGCCGCGGACGGGTCTCGGTGCGCCGCAAGCCCCGCGTCGCGATCCTCGCCACCGGCGACGAGCTGGTGCAGCCGGGCGAGGTCCCGGCCTGGGACCAGATCGTCGCCTCGAACGCCCTGGCGCTCGCCGCCTTGGTGAACGGCGCCGGCGGCGCGGCGATCGACCTCGGCATCGCCGGCGACACGCTTCCGGCATTGGAGGCGGCCTTCGCGCGGGCACGCGCGGCCGAGGCCGACCTTCTCGTGACGCTGGGCGGCGCCTCGGTCGGCGACCACGACCTTGTCCAGACCGCGCTCGCGGCGGAGGGGCTCGAGCTCGGGTTCTGGCGCGTGGCGCTCCGCCCCGGCAAGCCGCTGATGCACGGGCATCTCGGGGACATGCTGGTGATCGGGCTGCCGGGAAACCCGGTCTCGTCGATCGTGTGCGGGCTGCTCTTCGTCGTGCCGGCCGTGCGCGCGCTGCTCGGCGATCCGCGTGCCGGCGCCGACCGCAGCGAGCCGGCCACCCTCGGCCGCGACCTCGACGCCAACGACGGGCGCCAGGACTACATGCGCGCCGTGCTCGACACCGCACCGGACCGGCTGCCGGTGGCGCATCCGGAATCGCGCCAGGATTCGTCGATGCTGGCGGTGCTCGGCCGGGCCGAGGCGCTGCTGATCCGCGCGCCGCACGCGCCGGCCGCGCGGGCGGGCGACCCGTGCCGGATCATCCGGCTCGACCGGACCCTCCTCTGAGCCCGCGAGGACCCGATGGACTTCCACATCGACCACGTCCACCTGCGCAGCCCCGACGCGGCGGCCGCGGCCGCCTTCTACGTCGACAAGCTCGCCGCGCGGGAGGTCCGCTGCGAGGGCACGCCGACGAGCCGGATCGTGCTCGACCTCGGCGGCCTCACGGTCTTCATTGAGCAGGCGCCGGCCGACCTGCCGCCGCCGGCGCGGGCGCCGCATCTCGGCATCGAGCATATCGGGCTCGGCGTCGCCGACATCGACGCGACGCTCGCCGACCTGCGGGCGCGCGGCGTCACGGTGCTGGTCGAGATCAAGGCGATGCGGCCGGGGCTGCGGATCGCCTTCATCGACGGGCCGGACGGCGTGCGCATCGAGCTGCTGGAACGCCGCGACGCCTGATCGCGGCTTACGGCCGGCCGGTCTGCCGCAGCCGTTCCATCACCGCCTCGGGCGTGGCGTAGGCTTCCTGGCGCACGGCGCTCCAGTAGCGCAGGTCGTCGAGCAGGATCGGCACGCCGGTGGTGGCGCAGCGCACGAAGGCGCCGGGCTTGACCACCCGCATCGTGCCGTCGCCATAGGCGACGACCGCCTCGCCCCCCGCTCCGCGCTCGTAACGGCCCAGCATCGTCGTCCCCGGATGATGACAATCGTTCCCAGCGTTCTAGAACGCGCGCTCGGCGAGCGAAAGCCGGCGGCGCGCACGCCCCTGCCGCCTCGCCCGCCCTCTCGACAGCCCGGCACGGCCGGTGCCAATGATCGCGGATGCCGGGCTCCCCCCCTCTCGACCTCGCCGCCCTGTTCGACGCCGCCGCCGCGGCCCGCGCCCGGGCGCACGCGCCGTACTCGCGCTTCGCGGTCGGCGCGGCGCTCCGCGACGAGCACGGCGCGATCCATGCCGGCTGCAACGTCGAGAACGCGGCCTACCCGGTCGGCACCTGCGCCGAGGCCGGGGCGATCGCCGCGATGATCCTGGCCGGCGGCCGGCGCATCCGCGAGATCCTGGTGCTCGGCGACGGCAGCGGCCTCGTCACGCCCTGCGGCGCCTGCCGCCAGCGCATCCGCGAGTTCGCCGCCCCCGAGACCCCGATCCACGCCGCAGGGCCCGGCGGGGTCGCGGAGAGCTTCACGCTCGAGGCGCTGCTGCCGGCCTCCTTCGGACCGGAGACGCTCGGTGGCTGATGCGGTCGAGACCCTGCGCGCGGCGGGCTTTGCCGGGCCCTACGCCTGCGCCGTCGTCGCCGGCACCGGGCTCGGCGGGCTCGCGGACGCGCTCGCGGACGCGGTCTCGCTGCCCTATGCCGACATCCCCGGCTTTCCGGGCGCCGGCGTCAGCGGCCATCGCGGGCGGCTGCATCGCGGCATGATCGCCGGGCGCCCGGTGCTGGTGCTCGAGGGCCGGGCCCACGCCTACGAGCACGGCGACGCGGCCGCGATGCGCATCCCGATCGCCGCGGCGCAGGCGCTCGGCGCCGCCTGCCTGCTGCTCACCAACGCCTCCGGCTCGCTGATGCCGGAGGCCGGTCCCGGCAGCCTCGTGCGGCTGTCCGACCACCTCAACCTGTCGGGGATGAACCCGCTGATCGGCGAGCCGAGCGACGCCCGCTTCGTACCGATGGTGCGGGCCTACGACCCCGCCCTCAATGCCCGGCTCGACGCCGCGGCGGCGGCCTGCGGCATCCCCCTTCCCGCGGGCGTCTACGCCTGGTTCTCCGGGCCGTCCTTCGAGACCCCGGCCGAGGTGCGGATGGCCGGCCGGCTCGGCGCCGACCTCGTCGGCATGTCGACGGTGCCGGAGGTGATCCTCGCCCGCTTCCTCGGCCTGCCCGTCGCCGCCGTGTCGGTGGTGACGAACCGCGCCGCCGGCATCGGCGACGGCGACCCGCACCATGCCGAGACCAAGCAGGCCGCGACCGCCGCCGCCGCCGACCTGATCCGCCTGATCCGAAGCTTCGTCGCCGGCCTGCCCGCTGGCGATCCATGAGCCTCGGCCCCTTCGAGAGTCCGCCCGCATGACCGATCCGACCTTCGACCCGGCCCTGGTCGCGCGCCGCGCCCTCGCGCTCCTCGACCTGACGGATCTCGGCGACACCTGCACGGCCACGCAGATCGACGGGCTCTGCCGGGATGCCCGCGCGGGCGGCGTCGCCGCCATCTGCGTCTGGCCGCAATTCGTGCATCAGGCGGCGCGCGTGCTGGCTGGCGGCCCGGTGCGGATCGCCACGGTGATCAACTTTCCCGCGGGCGGCGAGGACGTGGACCGCGCGGTCGACGATACGGCGGAGGCGTTGCGGGACGGCGCGCACGAGATCGACCTCGTCCTGCCCTACGGGGCGCTGCTGCGCGGCGATGCGGAGACCGCCCGCCTAATGGTCGAGGCGGTGCGCGAGGCCTGCCCGAAATCCGGCCTGAAGGTGATCCTCGAGACCGGGGAACTGCGCACCGCGGACGCGATCGCCGCGGCGAGCCGGCTGTCGCTCGCGGCCGGCGCCGACTTCATCAAGACCTCGACCGGCAAGAGCCCGGTCTCGGCGACGCCCGAGGCGGCCGAGACCATGCTGCGCGCGATCCGCGAGGCCGGGCGCGGCGGCCTCAAGGTTTCGGGCGGCCTGAGGACGCTCGCCGACGCCGCCGCCTACCTCGCGTTCGCCGACAAGATCATGGGGCCGGATTGGGCGAGCCCCGCCACGGTCCGGCTCGGCGCCAGCAGCCTGTTCGGCGTGCTGATGGCCGCCGCGACCCCGGAGGGGACGTCATGAGGCTCCCGCAGGAGACCATCCGGGACAAGCGCGACGGGAAGGCGCTCGACGCCGACGAGATCGCCGGCTTCGTCGCCGGCCTGACCGACGGGCGCGTCGGCGAGGGCCAGGCGGCGGCCTTTGCCATGGCGGTGTTCCTGCGCGGGATGTCGGTGGCCGAACGGGTGGCGCTGACGCGGGCGATGACGCGGTCCGGCCACGTGCTCGCCTGGGACCTCCCCGGCCCCGTCCTCGACAAGCACTCCACCGGCGGGATCGGCGACGCGGTCAGCCTCGTGCTCGCGCCGATGGTCGCGGCCTGCGGCGGCTACGTGCCGATGATCTCGGGCCGCGGCCTCGGCCATACCGGCGGCACCCTCGACAAGCTCGCCAGCATTCCCGGCTACGACGCGACGCCCGATCTCACCCGGTTCCGCCGGGTCGTCTCGGAGGTCGGCTGCGCCATCATCGGCCAGACCGCGGACCTCGCGCCGGCCGACCGGAAGCTCTACGCGATCCGCGACGTGACCGGCACGGTGGAATCGCTCGATCTCATCACCGCCTCGATCCTCGCCAAGAAGCTCGCGGCCGGGCTCGACGGCCTCGTGATGGACGTGAAGGTCGGCTCCGGCGCCTTCATGGCTAGGATCGACGAAGCGCGGGCGCTCGCCGACAGCATCGTCGCGGTGGCGAACGGCGCCGGCCTGCGCACCGTCGCGCTGATCACCGGCATGGACGCGCCGCTGGCGCATGCCGCCGGCAACGGGCTGGAGATCGCCTACGCGGTCGACTACCTCACCGGGCACCGCGAGCCGCGCTTCCACGCGGTGACGCTGGCGCTGGCGGCCGAGATGCTGGTGGCCGGCGGGCTCGCACCCGACACGCGCGACGCCGCGGTGCGGCTGGAGGCGAGCCTGTCCTCGGGGCGGGCGGCAGAGCGCTTCTCGCGCATGGTCTCGGCGCTCGGCGGCCCGGCCGATCTGATCGAGAAGCCGGCAAAGCACCTCCCGGCCGCGCCGGAGATCCGCGAGGTGCGCGCGGTCGGCACGGTGGAACGGGTCGCGACCCGCGCGATCGGGCTCGCGGTGATCGGCCTCGGCGGCGGCCGGACCCGGCCGGAGGACGGGATCGACGGGCGCGTGGGATTCACGCAGCTCGCCCGGCCGGGCGATGCGAGCGGACGGCTCGGGATCGTGCACGCGGCCGACGCGGCGGCGGCCGATCGGGCCGAGGCCGCGTTGCGGGCAGCCTACAGCCTCCGGGCGACGCCGGCCGAGGGGCCGCCCGAGGGACCGGTTGTGCTCGAGCGGATCGCCCCGGCGACATGAAAGGGGCCGGTGGTTCTCACCACCGGCCCGGTCTCGCCTACCAGCCGCCGCGGCCGTATCCGTAGCCCCGGCCGTAGCCGTAGCCGCGATGATGGTGATGATGGCCGAAGCGCGGGCCGCCCCAGCCGAAGTGGCGGGGGCGCGGCGGGCCGTAGCCGAAGTGGCGCGGGCCGTGGCCGAAATGACGGGGGCCGTGACCGTAGCCGTAACCATACTGCGCCTGGACCACGTCGGCGGGGGCCCCGGCAAGCGGAGCGGGTGCGAACGGTGCGGCCTGGGCCGGCGCCGCGACGGCGAGGCCGCCGGCGAGCGCGAGGGCCGCGAGGGCGAGGCGGGTTCGGGTCGGCGTCGTGGACATCGGCGGTTCTCCTTCTCGGGCGACCGGCTGCTCGCGCACCGGCCTTGAGAGGAGAAGTAGCAACCAGCACCTGAATGCGACCTGAGGCCTACGCTCAGCTCGCATTGGGGCACCCCGCCGATCAGGGCCGGCGGTAGACCCAGACCCGGGCCGGCGGCAGGTTGAGCCAGACCCGGTTCGAGCCGCTGGCGGTGTAGCTGCCCAGCGCGCAGCGCGCCGGGATCGGCGGCACGACGGCGTAGGTGAACTGCACGAACGGCGCGCCGGGATGCATCAGGTCGTGGGCGGTGTTGAGCAGGTCGAGGCGCTGCTCGAGCGGCTTGGTGAACAGCGGCAGGCTCGAGACCGTCGCGGCCGCCGGCCCGGTCAGCACCGCGCCGACGCTGCCGCGAATGTCGTAGGCATCGCCGCGCACCACGGTGACGCCGGGGAACCGGCGCTTCAGCAGGGTGCAGAAATCGGGGTTGAACTCGATAAGCACCAGCCGCTCGGGCGCGACGCCCCGGCGGATCAGCGCCTCGGTGACGGGGCCGGTGCCGGGTCCGATCTCGATCACCTGGCCGGAGACGGCCGGATCGACGTAGGCCGCCATGGTCCGGGCCAGCATCTTGCCGGACGGGGTGACCGAGCCGGTGACGAGGGGGCGCTCGAGCCAGGACTTGAGGAACCGCGCCTCGTCCTCCAGCGGATCGCGCCGCACCTTCGCGTTCACGGACGAGGCTTTCGCACTGGAACGACGTAGCGGCGGCAAGTCCGATGTTCCTTCAGGTCCGATCGCGACGTCGCGATCCCGGCGGTCAGCGCAGCGGTCGGCACATGTCTTACAGGCAAGGTTGCGCTCGTGCCTAGCGCATTGCGATCACACCAGCCTCGGCGATCGAAGCGACCTCGGCCGAAGGCTCAACCGGGGCCGGCCGGTTTTGATCCGCCCGGCCCCGCATCTTGCGTTTCCCGCTACTGGCGGGCGGTGCCGCCGAAGCCGCCGAGGAAATCGCGCACCTTCGAGAAGAAGCCGGCGGCCTCCGGATGATTGTCGTCGGAGGCGGTCTGGCCGAACTCCTGGAGCAGCTCGCGCTGGCGCTTGGTCAGGTTCTGCGGCGTCTCGACGAAGACCTGGATGTAGAGGTCGCCGACCTCGCGGGTGCGCAGGACCGGCATGCCCTTGCCCTTGATGCGGAATTGCTTGGCGGTCTGGGTCCCGGCCGGGATCCGCACCTGGGTCTGCGAGCCGTCGATCACCGGCACGGTGATCTCGCCGGCCAGAGCCGCCGTCACCATCGAGATCGGGACCCGGCAGAACAGGTCGGCACCGTCGCGCTGGAAGAAGGCGTGCTGCTTGATCGAGAGGAATACGTAGAGGTCGCCGGCCGGCCCGCCGCGCAGGCCGCTCTCGCCCTCGCCGGCGAGCCGGATGCGCAGGCCGTCGTCGACGCCCGCCGGCACGTTGATCGCCAGCGTGCGCTCGCGGTTGACCCGGCCGGCGCCGGCGCAGGCCGTGCAGGGGTCGTCGACGATCTCGCCGCGGCCGTGGCAGTTCGGGCAGGTGCGCTCGATCGCGAAGAACCCCTGCGCCGCCCGCACCCGGCCGTAGCCGGCGCAGGTCTGGCAGGTGCGCGGCTTGGAGCCGGGCTTCGCCCCCGATCCGGCGCAGGTCTCGCAGGTGATCGAGGTCGGGATCTTGATGGTCTCGGCCTTCCCCGTGAAGGCCTCCTCGAGCGAGATCTCCAGGCTGAAGCGCAGGTCGGCCCCGCGCTCGCGTCCCGGTGCGCCGCCGCGCCCGCGGGCCTGCTGCTGGCCGCTGCGGCCGTCGCCGAAGAAGTTGTCGAAGATGTCCGACATGAAGTCGCCGAACTCGTTGCCGAATCCGGGCCCGCCCTGGCCGCCGCCCTGCGTGAAGGCGTCGTGGCCGAAGCGGTCGTAGGCGGCGCGCTTCTGCCCGTCGGACAGGCACTGATACGCCTCGTTGATTTCCTTGAACTTGATCTCGGCGTCCTTGTTGCCGGGATTCTTGTCCGGGTGGTAGGTCATGGCGAGCTTGCGGAAGGCGACCTTCATCTCGCCGTCCGACGCGGTCTTGGCGACGCCCAGGATCTCGTAATAGTCCCGCTTCGACATGCCTTGCCTCGATAGTCCCTAACGATCCGTCCGCCTGCCCCAGGCAGTCGGCGATGTCGCTGTTTCCGCGTCTTGAAGGGTCGTGTCGCGCCCGGGCGGCCGCCCGCTCCGCGCGGGCGCCGGAGCGGCCCCCGGAATGACGGCCCGAAGCCGAACCCGCAAGCGAAAACGGGACCGGATCGCTCCGGCCCCGCTTCAGGCTGCGCGCGGAGCTTACGCCCGCTTCTTCTGGTCCTTCTCGTCGACCTCCGAGAAGTCGGCGTCGATGACGTCGTCCTTCTTGGCTTCCTGGCCGGCGGCGGCGTCCGGACCGCCCTCGGGGGTCTGGCTCGCAGCGTACATCGCCTCGCCGAGCTTCATCGAGGCCTGCATCAGGTCGGTGGTGCGGGCCTTGATCGTCTCGACGTCCTCGCCCTCGAGCGCGGTCTTGAGCGCGGTCATCGCCGTCTCGATGCCGCCCTTGTCGGCCTCCGAGACCTTGTCGCCGTACTCCTTGACCGACTTCTCGGTCGCGTGGATCAGGCTTTCGCCCTGGTTCTTCACCTCGACGAGCTCGCGGCGGCGCTTGTCGGCCTCCGCGTTCGCTTCGGCGTCCTTGACCATCTTCTCGATGTCCGCGTCCGAGAGGCCGCCCGAGGCCTGGATGCGGATCTGGTGCTCCTTGTTCGTCGCCTTGTCCTTGGCCGTCACGTTGACGATGCCATTGGCGTCGATGTCGAAGGTCACCTCGATCTGCGGCATGCCGCGCGGGGCCGGCGGAATGCCCATCAGGTCGAACTGGCCGAGCAGCTTGTTGTCGGCCGCCATCTCGCGCTCGCCCTGGAAGACCCGGATGGTGACCGCGTTCTGGTTGTCCTCGGCCGTCGAGAAGGTCTGGCTCTTCTTGGTCGGGATCGTGGTGTTGCGATCGATGAGCCGGGTGAACACGCCGCCCAGCGTCTCGATGCCGAGCGAGAGCGGGGTCACGTCGAGCAGCAGCACGTCCTTGACGTCGCCCTGGAGCACGCCGGCCTGGACCGCGGCGCCGATGGCCACGACCTCGTCCGGGTTGACGCCCTTGTGCGGCTCCTTGCCGAAGAACGACTTCACGACCTCCTGGATCTTCGGCATGCGGATCATGCCGCCGACGAGCACGACCTCGTCGATCTCGGAGGCCGAGACGCCGGCATCCTTGAGCGCCTTGCGGCACGGCTCGATCGTGCGCTGGACCAGATCATCGACCAGCGACTCGAACTTGGCGCGGCTGAGCTTGAGCGCGAGGTGCTTCGGACCGGTGGCGTCGGCGGTGATGTAGGGCAGGTTGATCTCGGTCTGGGTCGCCGAGGACAGCTCGATCTTGGCCTTCTCGGCGGCCTCCTTGAGGCGCTGGAGGGCGAGCTTGTCCTTGGTCAGGTCGATGCCCTGCTCCTTCTTGAACTCGGCGGTCAGGTACTCGACCACGCGGTTGTCGAAGTCCTCGCCGCCGAGGAAGGTGTCGCCGTTGGTCGACTTCACCTCGAACACGCCGTCGCCGATCTCGAGGATCGACACGTCGAAGGTGCCGCCGCCGAGGTCGTAGACCGCGATGGTGCCGGCCTTCTTCTTGTCGAGGCCGTAGGCGAGCGCGGCCGCCGTCGGCTCGTTGATGATGCGTAGCACCTCGAGGCCGGCGATCCGCCCGGCGTCCTTGGTCGCCTGGCGCTGGGCGTCGTTGAAGTAGGCCGGCACCGTGATGACGGCCTGCGTCACCGGCTGGCCGAGATGCGACTCGGCGGTCTCCTTCATCTTCTGAAGGGTGAAGGCCGAGATCTGGGACGGCGAGTACTTCTTGCCGTCGGCCTCGACCCAGGCGTCGCCGTTGTCGCCGCGGACGATCTTGTAGGGCACGAGGCCCTTGTCCTTCTGCGTCATCGGATCGTCGTAGGTGCGGCCGACGAGGCGCTTGATGGCGAAGAAGGTGCGCTCGGGATTGGTGACGGCCTGGCGCTTGGCCGGCTGGCCGACGAGGCGCTCGCCGTCGTCGGTGAAGGCGACGATGGACGGCGTGGTGCGGGCGCCTTCCGCGTTCTCGATGACCTTGGGCTGCGAGCCCTCCATCACGGCGACGCACGAATTGGTGGTGCCGAGGTCGATGCCGATGACTTTACCCATGGTGGGATCCCTTTTGTTGGTTGCGATCAAGCAGACCGCCGAGCCCCGAAGCAGCTCGGCCCATGGCGGTGTGGTGTGAGAAGATGTGGAGACGGAACCGGGGCCGGAACAAGGGCCGCGAACGGCTCCAATCCCATGCTTAATCCCGCGTCTCGCCGGATATAAGAAGGGCGATGCGGGCTCGCAAGGCGAAGCCGGGCCCCGAGATGCGCGATCCGTGCAAGTCCTTGCGCCGGCTCGGCGAATGCGGCCGGACGGTCGGTTTCTCCGCGGGCTCGCCCCTGCATTGCATCCCGGCGGCTCGAATTCGACCTGTAGGCCCGCAAAGCGCACGTCGTGTCGGCCTGCATTTTGTTGCCCCTCGGCCACGCCCGCGCCATCGAAGGCGTGTTAACGCTTCGTGAAGAGCGTCCGGCAGGGTGCGAGGCCGGCATCGCGCGGGCCACCTGCCGCCGTCCCCGGCCCGAAAGACCCGATGCGTCCGACCCGCAGACCCGTCCTCCCGTTGCTCGCGGCTCCCTGCCTCGCCCTCGCGGCCCTGATGCCCGGCGAAGCCTCGGCCCAGAACTTCTTCGAGGAGCTGTTCGGGATCGGCCGCGCAGCCAAGCCTCCGGTTCCGCCGCGCGGCGTCCCGACCGCCCCGCCGTCGGGACCCATCCCCGGCACGCCGCTTCCCGACGATCCGTCGGCACCGTTGCCCGACGCGCCGCGCCCTGCGGCGCCCGCCCGGCCGGTGGTGTTGAAGGCGCCCTCGGAAGACGGCGTCGTCGGGCAGGAGCTGATGCTCAACGGCTTGACCGGAAGCCTCAAGCTCGAGCGCTCGGGATCCGGGATGGCGGCCAGGATCACGCTGCCCGGCACCAAGGTCTCGCAGCCGACCGAATCCTGCAAGGTGCCGCTCGGCGGCGGAGGGCCCGTGTCGCTGACCTCCGAGGGCAAGCCCGAGGGCGTGCCGCGCTACGAGGCGGCCGCCGCCGAATGCCCGCTGCGCTTCGACGTGACGGAAGGGGGCGTGCTGGTATCGAGCCTCGGCCCGACCCCGCTATGCACGTTCTCGGCGCAGGATTGCGCCACCGCCCCGGTCGGCCTGTGGGGGCCGGCCGCCGCCGGCCTGATCCCCCGCTCGGCCGAGTTCGACTCGGCCCGCGGGGTCGCCGACAAGGCGGTGCGCGAGAACTACAAGCTGATGACGCAGCGCGCCCGACGCGAGGACGTTCGGCCGATCGTCACGGAGCAGGCCGCCTTCTCCTCGGACCGCGAGCAGCTCTGCCGGACCTACGCCCGGGAGGGCGCCCACGGCTTCTGCCATCTCCGGGTGACCGAGAACCGCGCCCTCGCGCTGGCCACCCGCCTCGGCGTCACCGTCACCACGACGGCCACGCCCGCAGCGACGCCCCGTCCCCGTCGCAAGCCGCCGGTGGAAGGCATGAATCCCGACAGCGGAACGCCGGCTCCGCAGGCCGAGTAGACGCGCGACGTCCCTGTGCCGTCATCTTGCCGTGCCCCCTCCCCTGCCGGGGACGCGCAACGGCGGTCGTCAGGTGGAATGTCGGACGCAGGGCTTTGGCAGAGCCGCAGGCGACCGTTATCGCCTCGGCGTCGACTGCTGTCCCTAAACGCAAACAGCCGGCCTGCGTGGTGCGCGGGCCGGCTGTTTGCGGTTTTGTGAGGTGTATGTGGTGTGTTTGGTTGCGGGGACAGGATTTGAACCTGTGACCTTCAGGTTATGAGCCTGACGAGCTACCGGGCTGCTCCACCC
>NZ_JAKSYR010000145.1:0-741 GCF_022829705.1 Methylobacterium sp. E-025 | reverse complement strand
CACCTGCAGGGTGGCCGCCTTGGCCTGGTCGGCCAGAAGCTTCATCTCCGAGGCCACCACCGCAAAGCTGCGCCCGCTCTCCCCGGCCGCCGCCGCCTCGATCGCGGCGTTGAGCGCCAGCAGGTGCGTGCGCTCCGAGATGTCGTTGACCGTCTCGATGATGTCGCCGATCGTCTGGGTCTTCTCCGACAGCGTCACGATGTTGCCGGCCACCGCCTCCGCCTGCTCGCGGATCGCGTCCATCGCCCGCGCCGTATCGGCCACCGCGCGCAGGCCCTGACGCGAGGTCTGGGCCGTGGCCTGGGCGGTGGCGATCACCTCGCCGGCCCGCTTCGTGATCTGCGCACCCGAATGGGTGATCTCGTCCACCGTCGCCGCCGTCTCCTGCACCGCCGCGAACTGCTCCTCCACCGACGCCGCCTGCTCCTGCGCCGAGGCGCGGATCTCGGCCGCCGCCGCGTTCAGGTCCGAAGTGGCGGTGCGGTTGGTGCGAGCGAGGTCGGCCAGCCCCGCTACCATCGCATTGAGGGTGCGCTTCAAGCGACCGATTTCATTGTGGCCGCCTTCCCCGAGTGTACCTGTCAGGTCGCCCTCGCCGATATGCTCGACGAAGGTCATTACCCGCCCGAGCGGCCGGACGATCAGCCGGTTGATGGCGATCCCGATCCCGATGCAGATCAGGAGCGTCAGCAGGGTCCCGCCCCAGAGCGCGAGGCTCTCGTTGCGCTCGGCCTGCGTGAC
>NZ_JAKSYR010000151.1:0-1161 GCF_022829705.1 Methylobacterium sp. E-025 | reverse complement strand
CGTCCCGCCCCGAGGCGTCCAGCACCGGCCGTTTTCGTCGCGTTCGATCGCACGGCCGGTGCAGGTCGACCAACGGGTCGCGTCCAAGCTTGGCGACGGCGGCGTCCATCCGCCTACGACGCACATTGTCCCGCCGGTCGGGAGCGCCCGTTTCCCGGCGCAGGTCTCCGAGGGGGAAATCGATGCCCGGCGACCTCGCAGGTCTTCTCGACGGCTCGGCCAACTGGATCGCCGACCGAACCGGAACCAGGCTGGCCCTTCCCCTTCTCGGCGCCCTGGCCGGTTTTGCGGCCGCGGCTCTGCGACTGTACTTCTCGCATCGGCGGAGGCGGATCGAACTCGAGCCCGATCTCAGGAAGCTCGAGGCCAAGCGTTGGAATGAGCACATCAAGCTCTATGGCAGCTTCTCGAACACGCTGGGGATCGCTATCGTAGGTGCCGCCTTCATCGTACCCTACGTCAAGGATCACAACTGGCCGCAGGGCGAAGCCATCTGGTGGATGCTCCTCGGCGCCGCGCTGCCCGCCTCCGGGCAGTTCGTCATTCGGTTCATCCAGAGCGAGAGTTGAGCGATGCCCGACACGAATCTCCTCCTTCTGCTGGTCGGCGTCGTCATCGGCGGGGCCGTGGGTTTCTTCGCTCTCGGCAGCCGGGCGTTCCGCCCGCGCGGCGCGGAACAGGGCTCGGCCAGCAAACCCGTCTCTGCGCATCGCTGATCCGCCCCCCGGCTCAGACGGGCAACAGCCTTCATCCATCCAGGCGACGGTGAATCCACCCCAACTTCCCTCCCCCCTCTGCGGGGAAGGGTGAGCCTCGCGTCAGCGAGGGTCGGAAGAGGGGAGCGACAGTGCCGGATGCGGCGCTCCCCTCTCCCGACCCGCTTCGCGGGCCACCCTCCCCCGCACCCAAGTCGGGCCCGCCCGATTTGGGCACACACGGGGCGGATCTCGGGCAGGCACGAGATCCGTCGGGGGGGGAGGGAGAGGCGCTTCCGCTTCGGTCGCGGCGCAGGACGTCTGCTTGCTGAGCCGCCGGCCCGCATCCGAACCGGCGAAAACCGCACCCTGTGCGCCACCCCACACCGGCCCCGATCACCGCCGGTGACGCAGACCATGCCGGTAGTCATGACGGCTGCATCGGAATAACGGCCGGCAGTGAAGG
>NZ_JAKSYR010000142.1:0-40250 GCF_022829705.1 Methylobacterium sp. E-025 | reverse complement strand
CGGCCGGCAGGTCGGCGGCTCGGCCGAGCTCGCGCATCTGGCCGTGCGCGAGGCCGACCAGACCGGCGCCCGGGTGCAGGAGCTGAGCGCGGCGGTGTCGCGGATCGGCGCCGTGGTCGGGCTGATCTCGGACATCGCCGGCCAGACCAACCTGCTGGCCCTGAACGCCACCATCGAGGCGGCCCGCGCCGGCGCGGCCGGCAAGGGTTTCGCGGTGGTCGCCTCCGAGGTGAAGGCCCTGGCCGAGCAGACCGCCAGGGCGACGAGCGAGATCTCGGGCCAGATCGCGCAGATCCAGGCCTCGACCGGTCAGGCGGTCGCCTCGATCGGCGGGATGACCGGGCGCATCCGCGAGATCAACGCGGTGGCCACCGCGATCGCGGTGGCGGTCGAGGAGCAGGGCGCGGCGACCCAGGAGATCGTGCGCAACGTCGGCCAGGCGGCGATGGGCACGGCCGAGGTGACCAGCAACATCACCGGCGTCGCCGGCGCCGCCGAGGAGACCGGGGCGGCCGCGACCCAGGTGCTCGGCGCGGCGTCCGAGCTGTCGCGCCAGTCCGAGCACCTCGCCGCCGAGGTCGGGCGCTTCCTCGCCACCGTGCGCGCGGCCTGACCGCGGGCGGGATCAGGCCGGCTCGGTCCCGCACCATTCGGCCACGAACAGCGCCATCGCCGTGGTGATGCGCCGGACCGAGGCGAGGCTGACGCGCTCGTCGAAGCCGTGGATGTTCTCGCTCCGCGGGCCGTAGCACAAGGCCGGCACCCGCTCGTAGAGGGCGTGCACCCGGGTATCGAGGTAGCAGGGTGACATGACGCTCGTGAGCGCCGTCCCGACCGCCGCGCGGTGGGCGGCGGCGAGCACGTTCTCGGCGTCCGAGCCCGGCTCCAGCACGTAGCCCTCGGCGAAGAAGCCGTCGAAGCTCACCCGCGGCGGCGTGCCCGACAGGAACGGGTCGGTGCGGGCGAAGGCGCCGACCGCCGCCTCGATCTCGGCGGCGGCGTCGGCCGCGCGGAGGCCGGGATAGAGCGCGATCCGGCAGCCGATGCGGCACCAGGCCGGCACCGAGGAGATCCAGTCGCCGCCCTCGATCCGGCCGATATTGAGGTTGATCGGGTGCTCGGCCTCGGCGAAGTGCGGCCGGCCGGCCCGGTCGGCGTTCCAGCGCGCCTCGACCGCGCGCAGGGCGCCGATCACCCGGTAGGTCGCGTCGATGGCGTTAGCGCCGGCCCCCATCTCGCGCACGTGCACCGGGCGCCCGCGCACCTCGACCGTGAACCACAGCACGCCGGTGTTGGCCCGCACCAGGGCCTCGTCCATCGGCTCGGGGATCAGCACCGCGTCGGCGCGGTAGCCGCGCAGGTGCGCCGCGAGCGCGCCGTTGCCGGTGGATTCCTCCTCGACCACCGACTGGATCGTCACGGTGGCGGCCGGCTGCAGGCCGATGCGGCGCAGGGCGTCGAGGGCGAACAGGTTGGCCGCGTGCCCCGCCTTCATGTCGGCGGCGCCGCGCCCGTACATCCAGTCGCCGGCGATCACCGGATCGAAGGGCGGGTGCGTCCACAGATCGAGCGGCCCGGGGGGCACCACGTCGACATGGGCCTGGAGGATCAGCGAGCGCCCGCGCTCGTCCCGCGGCCGGTGGATGCCGACCACCACCGGCGCCTCGGAATGCCCGGCCGCGACCTTGGCGCCGCCGGGATGGGCCTCGACCGCGGCGGCGTCGATGCCGAACCGCTCGGTGGCGTAGCCGCGCGCGCGGAAGCCGCGGAACACGAAATCCTGGATCGCGTGCTCGGCGCCGCGGGTCGAGCCGAACCGCACCAGCGCCTGAGTGTGGGCGACCTGGTCGGCGAACCCGTCCGCGACGGAAGCCGCGATGCGGGCGGCCAGGGCAGGATCGAGGCGCATGCGGGGTCCTCAGGGCTCGCGACGGCGGAACGCCGCGAGCCTACCGCGCCCGCGCGCGCCGGCCTAGGCGAAGGCCGGCGCGGCATGCCTTCGCGCAGCGGTCGCCGGCGAGACGACCGGAAGCCCTGGGCCGGATCGCACGCGTCGCCCCATCGAATGCGGAACGCGATCGGGACATCGACGTGTTCCTACGCCGCGATTCGCCCCGAGGTCACCCGACCTCGTCGCCTCGGAGATCTTGCGGTTCGCGCGCAGGCCGGCTGCGCTGGGCGATCGCCTTGCCGACCGTGAACAGGAGCATCCGACTCATCGTCTTCATCTCGTGCGTGCCGTGCTCGTCGATGACGGCATGCGCGGCCATGACCGCGTCGGCGACCGCTTTCAGATCAGGCGTGTGATCCACAAGCATTTCCTTCCTGCACGGGAAGATAAAATGTAAAATTTTTACAGAGCTGTACCTGTCTCTATTTTTGTACATTATTTACGATTTTACTACCCCCTCTGCAATGCTAAGATGCATTCCCGTCGAGCTAGAGACGGATACACGAGGGAATAGGATGGATATGCCGTCACCTAAGGGGACCGACATGGCCCCTGAAGTCAGCGGTTCCGAGACGCTCGCTCAGCTCGCGCTGATGCTCGGCTGCTCCCCAGACTCATTCTTCGAGCAGTCCAACGCCGGCTACCCGAAGGATGCCTCGCTGCTCATCCAGACTTGGCTGGCGATCAAATCGCCGAAAGGGCGCGACGCGGTGTTCGCGTTCGCCCGCGAGATGCTGCGGGCGGAGAAGCAGTAAGATCACGCGGATTGCTCGGCACCTCTCCCTTGGGTGGAGAATCGGATCACGCTCGATAAGTAAAAATATGACGATTTATCCGGGAATTCCACCTGATTGATGTCCATGGTACGGCTCGGAGCGATTGCTGATCTATGTATCGCGCACCATGTATTCTCGGTGGTCGGCTCGTTTCAGGGCGCTGACGATTGAGGGACAGCGTGTGCTCTTGCCCGCAACGCGAGAGCACACGTGGCAGATCTCCAGCAGCCCGCCCTGCGCAACCGCCTCCTGCGCGCGCTGCCTCCGGAGGACTTCGCCGCCCTGGCGCCTGCGCTGCGTCCCGAGGCGATCCCGCTCCGGCGCGTGCTCATCTCGGCCAACACGCAGATCACGAGCGTCCACTTCGTGGAGGCGGGCATTGTCTCCGTCACCTCCGATGCGCCCAGCGGCCGCATCGAGATTGGGCTGCTCGGCCGCGAAGGCTTGGTCGGGGCCGCCCCGGTCCTGCTCGACGACGACCGCAGCCCGTTCACCCACTTCGTGCAGGCGGCCGGGCACGTCTTGACGGTCGATGTGCCCGACCTGCGCGCCGAAGTGGAGCGACGCCCCGCCCTACGGAGCCTCCTGCACCGATACATCCAGACCCAAACCATCCAGACCGCGCAGACCGCGTTCGCGAACGCCCGCGGCGGTACGCCGACCCGCCTCGCCCGTTGGCTGCTGATGTGTCACGATCGCGGCGAGGGCGACGACATCACGGTCACGCAGGAGTTCATGTCGCTGATGCTGGGCGTCGAACGGCCCGGCGTGACGATGGCGATGAAGGTTCTCGAGAAGGACGGCCTCGTCGGCAAGCGCCGGGGCCACGTCCAGATCATCGACCGCGAGCGTCTGCTCGATGTGGCGGGGGACGGCTACGGCTTGGCCGAGACCGAGTACGCCCGGCTGATCGAGGGAAGCGACGCTCCGGAGGCGCGGTAGTCCGCGCCACGACCGCGTCACGGGTCGGGCCGACCCCGAGCCGCGAAAGGGACTTGCCGCCGGTGGATGCCCGCGGGGCGGACGCCTCGGGAGCGCCCGTCGCGCGCCCGCCGGCTCGCGACCCGCCTCATGCCAAGCCTCGCCGAGCGTGACGCATCGCGGCTTGGCCCCCGCGACTGCGGGGCGGCGGTCGTCCGCCGGACCTCATGGGTCCTGACCCATGAGACCCCGCATCAGTCGTGCGCCCCGGGGATCGCGCCATCGATGCGCGCTGCGGCGACGCTCACCCGCACACGGTGCCAGCAGGCGCAGAGGTAGCCCTTGTGGTTCCAGGTGTCGTCCGGCAGCGCCGGCTGCGTCTGGCCGGCGGCGTCCCAGGCGCGGACCGCGAGCTCGTGCTCGCCCGGCGGCAGATCGAGCTCCACCGCCCAGAACGTCCAGGCGAACGGCGCGCCGGCCGCGTGCTCCAGGTCGGCCTGCCGCCAGGACCGGCCGCCGTTGCCGGAGACGTCGACGCGCACGATGGCCCGGTCGCCGCTCACCGCGTAGCCGCGAACCCTGGTGCGACCGGCGCGGAGGGCGGCGCCGCGCTCCGGCTCGCAGATCGCGGCGTTCAGCGGCATCGTGTCGATGGTGTGCCCCCGGGCCGGGTCCGCCGTCTCGGCGCCGACGTCGGGCGGGTACAGCTTGTAATCCTCGGCCTGGATCGGGTTGTCGGACGGGCGATCCCGCACGGCGAGGCGCCGGAGCCATTTGGGGCTGCGCACGCCGGCGAATCCCGGCACCACCGCGCGGACCGGGAAGCCGTGCTCGGGCAGCAGGGCTTCCCCGTTCATGGCGTAGGCGAGCAGGGTCTCGGGCGCCATCGCCTTGGCGAGCGGGATCGAGGCGCCGTACGGGCGGCCGTCCACCCGGTCGTGGCTCTCGAAGGCCACGTGGAGGTCCGCGCCCTCGGTGACGCCCGCCGCGCGCAGGAGGTCGCCGAGGCGCACGCCCGTCCACGCGGCCGTGCCGATCGCCCCGGCATCCCACGGGTCGCCCGAGACCGGGGCGACCGCCCGCATGTCGGCGCGCCGGTTGCCGGCGCACTGCAGCGTCGCCGTGACCGTGACCTGCGGGAAGCGGGTCCGCAGGTCGTGCAGCGAAAGCGCCCGCGCGGCACCGTCTCCGCCCTCGACGGCGAGACGCCAGGTGTCGGGGTCGAGGTCCGGCAGGTCGCCGTGCGAGCGGACGTAGAAGTCCTCCGCCGGGGTCCGGTAGGCGGCCCGCAACCGGGCGAGCGGCGGCTCGGCGTTGTAGGGCCGATCGCCGTGGACGATCAGGCGCGCCTTTCGCTCGGCCAGGCTCGACATCGGGGCTCCCGTTCGGATGCGGACACGGGCCGTGAACGCGCCGGCGGCGCGAAGGCTCACGCGCCGCCCCGAAACGGCCCGGGCGACATCGTCACAGGCGTTGGCGCGATCCCGCGCGCCCCCGATCCCGGGGATCGGGTTCGGGCCGGGGAGCCCGCGCGGCTACTTCGCGGCGTGGAGGGTCGGCGGCCCGAGATGCTGCAGGAAATCCGGCTTGCCGAGGCTCACCCCGGCGGCCCGCAGGATGCCGTAGGCCGTGGTGACGTGGAAGAAGAAGTTCGGAAGCGCGAAGCCGGTGAGGTAGCCCTGCCCGCTGAAGCGGTATCCCATGCCGTTCGGGAACGTCAGCTCCACCGCGCGCTCCGCGCCGAGGGCCAGAGCCGCCGGATCGACGCCCTCGACGAAGGCGATCGTCCGGGCGCAGCGCGCCTTGAGCTCGGCGAAGCTCGCCTCGACGTCGGGCATCGCGGGCGCCGCGATCCCGGCGAGCCGGGCCACCGCGTTCTTCGCGCTGTCGGACGCCATCTGATACTGGGCCGGCAACGGCTTCATGTCCGGAGCCAGCCGCCGGCCGAGCAGGTCGGCCTCCGGCTTCTCCGCCGCCGCCTTGTCGAGCCACGCGCTCATGTTGCCAAGCGCGTGGACGAAGACCGGGACGCTGACGTCGTGGATGCTGATGCTCATCCGGCCTGGCTTAGGCGGCGGCCCGGGACGACGCGGTGACGGGGCGCACACCGCGCGCGGGCGCGCCGGGCGACGGGGCCGCACGGCCGGCGGGTCGCGTCGGGACCGTGCGGTCCGGGCGCCGGCCTGGGCTGCCGGTCGAAGGGCGGTTCGCCGCGACGCGATCGGCAGCGCCTGCCCGGCGCGGTGATTCCGGAGACCGGCACGACGGGAGGGGCGGTGCGCCCCGGCCTGTTCTCCCACACCCTCGACCCCGGCAACCCCAACTTCGCCCGCGCGCTGCGTGACGGGGATCTGCGCCGGACCGTCGCGCACGAGGCGCACCACGGCATGCGCATGGCCGGGCCCGGCTACGGCTGGACGCTCGGCGAGGCCCTCGTGAGCGAAGGCTTGGCGGGGCGGTTCGTCGGCCACCTGTTCGATTCGCCGCCCGAGCCGTGGGAATGCGCGGTGACCGACGCGGAACTCGCGGCCAACCTGCCGGACGACGCGACGCTCGCGGGCGCCGGGCACGACCACCGCGCCTGGTTCTTCGGGGCAGGACGGTATCCGCGCTGGCTCGGCTACACCCTCGGCTACCGGATCGTGGGCGACTGGCTCGAAGCGGACGCCGACACCGGCGGTGGCGCATGGGTCGACATCCCCGCGCCCGACGTCATCGCGGCGGCGCGCGGGCGCACGCTGCCGAACCTCCGACCGCCGGCCCGGGCCGCCTCCCAGCCCCGAGGCGGAATGGCCAAGCCGGTCGATGACGGCGGCTTCCGACACCGGCGGATGCTTGTCCGCACGGCCGGCACGGGCCGAGATCGGCCGGTCCGCTCTGCGACCGGATCGGATGGAAAGCGGCCCCTGGCGTTTTCCCCGGAAGCAGACGTCCGGAGTCGGACCCGACCACGCCCTCGACGCCGACGTCGGTGGTTTTCGAAAGCCGACGAAGGCGGCGTTCCGGACGGTCAGCGCGATCGAAGACTTGCACTCCTAGAAGTTGTACTTCCGGTTGCATCAAATGCGATCGACTTTGCTATCACCCTGTCCTGCCGGATGCTGCATGATGAACTCACACGGCGGGTGCCAGACTTTTCAGCCGACGCCTTCAGCGCAAGCCAACATCAGAAAGCTCAGATCATGCTGACCCGCGGCCTCAATTGGCTTTTCCTCCGGGCCTTGGGTTCGCCCGCCTGCGGTTGGGTGGTGCGCACGCTCATCGTCTCGGCGTCGGGAGACGCATCACCTCGTGCCGACGGCAGGGCCTCCAAGATGATCCTGATCCGGTAGTCGGAGGGTTCGCCGAGAGGCGGCTCGCTCAAGCCGCCCGCGCAAGATCGCCCTCGATCGAGGCGAGCGCACGCTCCAGCGCCGCGAAGCAGATCGGGTCGAACGCAGTGCCGAGATCCGCGCGCATGATGCCGAGCGCCTTCTCGAGCGACATGGCCGCCCGGTAGGGCCGGTCGGCTGTCAGCGCGTCGAACACGTCGGCGACCGAGACGATGCGGGTCTCGGGCTCGATCGCGTCGCCGCTCAAGCCGCGCGGATAGCCCTTCCCGTCCAGCCGTTCGTGGTGTCCGCCACCGATGCGGGCCATCTCATGGAACACGGCCGCGCGGGTCAGGATGGTCTCGGAGAGGGACGCGTGATTGCGCATGTCCCGCCACTCCGCGTCATCCAGCTTGCCGTTCTTGTCGAGGATCGCGTTCGAGACCCCGAGCTTGCCGACGTCGTGAAGCAGCGCAGCCCGCTTCAGCCAGCGGCGGCGCTCCGACGTGTAGCCAAGCTCGGCCGCGATCATGTCGGCGTAGACGGCAACCCGCTCCGAATGGCCGGAGGTGAACGGGCTCTTGGCGTCGATGATCTGCGCGAAGGCACGGGCGATGTCGTCGAGGTAGTCCTCATCAACGACGATCGGGCTGACCGGTGCCAACGCGAACACCGCCTCCTCGACCTCATCCGAGGCCAGGGTATCCCAGAAGCCGGGCTCGGATGCGGCCGCTTCGAAGCAGGCGACGATCTGAGGATCGAACCATGTGCCCGAGCGCGCCCGCACCTCGGCCATCGCGGCCGCGGGGCCGGCTGCCGTGTGGAACACGTCCACGACCTGAGCGAGCAACGCCATCCGTGCGTAGAGCGGGATCCCCGGGCCGACCAGGCGGTCCGGTCTGCCGCCGCCGTTCCAGTGCTCGTCCAGCGCGTGGATGGCCTCGCAAACGCTCGCGGGGAAGCGAAGCTGCCGGGCGATCTGGGCACCGCGCTGGCAGCGGGTTTGGATCAGTTCGTCGGTGATCGCTCCGCCGTTCTGCAGGATGTTGAGCACGGCACGGAAGCGTTCGGCGAGGCCGGCCTTGAGGCCGGTATGAGAGAAGACGAAGCCGAGCACCTTCGGCAGGCTGTCGCTCACCGTCTTGAAGTCGCGTTTGAAGCTGAGATCGTCGGACAGATAGAGCTCGCAGATGCGCGCGGCGTTGCTGGAGCACCCGAGATCCTTCAGCATCACCGTGTGGTAGAGTTCCCAGAGCTGCAAGTCCGGGAGGCCCATCTCGCGGCCGATGTGGAAGCCGATCCAGGTCGCGCGCACGCAATGCCCGACGGGCTGACCTTCCGTCAGGTCGAGGGCGTGGCTCAAGGCACCCAGCACTTCCGACAGCTGGATCGTCCTGGCTTCCTCGTCGCCGCCTGATACAATCCGCATCGTTCTCGTCCGGCCTCTTGGCTTATCGGTCTCGATAGGCGGCAAGACTGCCTCAAGAACCTGATCAAAGCGTTGCGTTGCCTTGCGCGCGCCGATCCGCCCCGAGCGGACCTTTCCAGCGTCCGCAAAGGGTCGCAGCCCCTCGGATCGCCGGCAGAGCCCCTACCGCCCGGCGATCAGCGCCTTGAGGCGGGTGGCGAGGGCGTCCATCGGGAAGGGCTTGGTCAGCACCTCCATGCCGGGGTCGAGGTGGCCGTGGCCGAGGATCGCGGTCTCGGCGTAGCCGGTGATGAACAGCACCTTGAGGTCGGGCCGGCCGACGCGGGCCGCGTCCGCCATCTGGCGGCCGTTCATGCCGCCGGGCAGGCCGACGTCGGTGACGAGCAGGTCGATGCGCATGTCCGATTGCAGCACCGCCAGGCCGGCGACGCCGTCGGCCGCCTCGATCGCGGTGTAGCCGAGATCCTCCAGCACCTCGGTGACCAGCATGCGCACCGAGGGCTCGTCGTCGACGATCAGCACCGTCTCGCCCTGCTCGGCACGGGCGGCCTCGGCGGGGACGGGCGCCCCGTCGTCGCCGTCGGCCTCGCCGTGGTGGCGCGGCATGTACAGGCAGACGGCGGTGCCCCGGCCGGGCTCGGACCGGATCCGCACCTGCCCGCCCGATTGCCGGGCGAAGCCGTGGATCATCGACAGGCCGAGGCCCGTCCCCTGGCCCATCGGCTTCGTGGTGAAGAACGGCTCGAACACCCGGGCCACCACCTCGGGCGGCATGCCGGTGCCGGTGTCGGTCACGCACACCGCGAGATACTCGCCCTCGGGGATGTCGTGCGCGGTCGCGGCCGCCCGGTCCAGCCGGGAGTTGGCGGTCTCGATGGTGATGCGGCCGCCGTTCGGCATCGCGTCGCGGGCGTTGATGCAGAGGTTCAGCAGCGCGTTCTCGAGCTGGCCCGGATCGATCAGTGCCGGCCACAGGTCCGCCGCGCCGACCCGCTCCAGCGCGATCTCGGGGCCGATGGTCCGGCGGATCAGCTCCTCCATCCCGCCGATCAGCCCGTTCACGTCGGTCGGCTTCGGCGTCAGCGTCTGCCGGCGCGAGAAGGCGAGCAGGCGGTGGGTCAGCGCGGCCGCGCGGCGGGCCGCCCCCTGCGCCACGCCCATGTAGCGCTCGAGGTCGTCGAACCGGCCCTGGCCGATCCGGCTCTGCATCAGCTCCAGCGCGCCGGAGATGCCGGCCAGCAGGTTGTTGAAGTCGTGCGCCAGGCCGCCGGTGAGCTGGCCCACCGCCTCCATCTTCTGCGATTGCCGCAAGGCCGCTTCGGTCTGCATCAGCTCGGCCGTCCGCTCGGCGACGCGCTGCTCCAGGGTCTCGTTGAGGGCGCGCAGCGCCGCCGCCGCCCGGTCGCGCTCCGCCTGCACGGCGCGGCGCTCCTCGACGTCGATCAGAACGCCGGGGAAGCTCGACGGGGTGCCGTCCTCGGCCCACTCGACCCGGCCGTTGGCCTCGATCCAGTAGTAGCGCCCGTCCGTCCGGCGCACGCGGTACTGGTGCGCGTAGGCGCCGCCCTTCCGGATCGCCGCGTCGATCGCCGCGGCCAGGCCGACCTGGTCGTCGGGGTGGACGGTGGCGACGATCTGGGCGAGCGGGATGCCGGTGCGGCCGAGCGCCGGGTCGAGGCCGAAGCTGCGGGCGAAGGCCTCGTCGACGGTGAACCGGTCGGTCGGCAGGTCCCAGTGCCAGGTCCCGATGATCGCGCCGGCCTCGAGGGCGAGCTGCACCCGCTCGGCATTCTCGCGCGCCAGGGTCTCGCTGACGCGCAGGCGCTCCTCCGCGCGCTTGCGCTCGGTGACGTCGTTGAAGAAGATCGCGATCTGCCGCTCGGCCGGATCCCCGACCCGCACGGCGCGCACGTCGAACCAGCGCGCGAACGCCTCCGCATAGCTCTCGAACGTCGCCGGCTCCCCGGTCCAGGCGACGCGGCCGTAGGTCTCGAACCAGAACCGCTCCAGGTCGGGCGCGAACTCGGTGACCCACTTGCCGCGCAGGTTCACCCCGGCCTGGCGCTCGAAGGCCGGGTTCGCCTCGATGAAGCGGTAATCGACCGGGCGCTCGCCCTCGAACCGCACCTCGACGATGGCGAAGGCGGTCTCGATGGTCTCCAGGAGCGTGCTGAAGCGGTCCTGCGTCGCGCGCAGGCGCTCGCCGGCCTCGTGCTGCTGGGTGCGGTCGCGGACGATCTTGACGTAGCCCTGGTGGACGCCGTCCTCGTCGCGCAGCGGCATCAGCGCGCCGGAGGCCCAGAACCGGCTGCCGTCCCGGCGCAGGTGCCAGCGCTCGTCGCTCGCCTGGCCCTCGGCGAGGGCGGCGCGCATCTCCCGCTCGACGCAGCCCGCGGCCCGGTCCTCCGCGGTGAAGATGCGCGCCGACGACCCGCCGACGACCGCCTCGCGGGGCCAGCCGAAGATGGTCTCCGCCCCCGCGTTCCACTCCGTCACCGCGCCTTCCGGGTCGGTGACGATGACGGCGAAGTCGATGGCGCTCTCGATGACGTTCTGAAGGCGGTGGCGTCCGGGCATGGCCCCGGTTTAGCCGCATCCGCCGCGCGATTTATGTAGCCGCCCGGCCACGCCGGCGCGTCGGTTGCGGAGCGACCCTTTTGCGGGTCGGCCGTTCCGATGCCGCGAGATCCGCATGCCCGCGTCGGCCCGCGCGGATTCCGGCCGTGCCGGGCGCGATTCCGCCCTGGTTGCACGTTTCGGTTGCCCGCCACATACTCGCGCGTGCCGCCTGCGGACCAACCCGGGGGCCGACGGCGATCGGGGGCGGGGCGTGGCACAGGGAACGCAGATGCGCACGCATCTGTGCGGCATCAGGACGGCGTGGACGGAGCGCGGCTCCGCCGGGGAGGCCGTCGCCGAGATCGCGCGGGCGGTCGGCGCCGACGCGGCCCAGCTCCTGGTGTTCTTCTCCCCCGACTACGACCCCGAAAACCTGAGCCGGCGGCTGGCCGAGGCGTTTCCGCGGGCCGAGATTTCCGGCTGCACCATGTCGGGCGGGATCGCGCCGGCCGGCGGGCTCGACCGCGGCCTGGTGGCGATCGCGTTCCCGGCGGACGGCTTCCGCATCGTCTCGACGGTGCTCGACGCGATCGACCACCTCGACGTCGAGCGCACCGCGGGCGCGGTGCGGGCGCTGCGCCGCCGGCTCGAGCCGCACGGGCCCGACCACGCCCAGCCGACCCGCTGCTTCGCGCTCTCGCTGATCGACGGGCTCGCCAACGCCGAGGAGACCGTGGTTTCGGCCATCGCCTGGGCGCTGGAGGGCATCCCGCTGGTCGGCGGCTCGGCCGGCGACGACCTCACCTTCCGCGACGCGGTGCTGCTGCACGGCGGCGCGATCCACCGCAACGCCGCCGTGCTGCTCCTCGTCGAGAGCGACTTTCCGGTGCAGATCTTCAAGAGCGACAACTTCGAGCCGACCGACGTGAAGTTCGTGGTCACCGCCTCGGACGGCGAGTCGCGCACCGTCTACGAGCTCAACGCCGAGCCGGCCGCGCGCGAATACGCCATGGCGGTGGGGCTCGACCCCGAGCGGCTGACGCCGATGAGCTTCGCCGCCTACCCGCTCGCGGTGAAGGTCGGCGGCGAATACTTCTGCCGCTCGATCCGGCGGCTCAACGCCGACGGCTCCCTCAGCTTCTTCTGCGCCATCGACGAGGGCGTGGTGCTGACGCTGGCCGAGCCGCGCGACATCGTCGCCTCGACCCGGGCGGAGCTCGCCCGGCTCGACCGGGCGCTCGGCGGCGTCGACCTGATCATCGGCTTCGAATGCGTGCTGCGCCGGCTCGACGCCGAGAGCCGGCAGGTGCGCCAGGGCATCGCCGACCTCTACCGGCGCTACGACATGGTCGGCTTCGAGACCTACGGCGAGCAGTACCGGGCGATGCACCTCAACCAGACGTTGACCGGCATCGCCATCGGCAAAAGGCCCGCGGACGAGAGGCTTGCGAGCGAAGGGCTTGCGAGCGAAGGGCCTGCGGAGGCGACGCCCGCCCCGCCGGCGCTCCCGTGACCCTGCACGACGCCGGCCTGGAGGGCGAGGCGTCCCTGCGCCGGCGCATCGCCAAGCTCGAGCGGATCAACGCCGCGCTGATGGCGCATGTGGAGCGCAGCACCGACCAGCGCGGCGGCGCCTATGCTTTGTTCCAGACCGCGATCACCCTGGAGGGCCGCGTCCGCACCCGCACCGAGGAGCTGACGGCGCTGATGCACCGCCTCGAGCGCTCGAACGAGGCGCTGGTGGCGGCCAAGGAGGAGGCCGAGACCGCCAACCGCTCCAAGACCCGGTTCCTGGCCGCCGCCAGCCACGACCTGCTGCAGCCGCTGAACGCCGCCCGCCTCTCGATCTCGGCGCTCGCCGACCTGCCGCTCGGGCCCGAGGCGAGCCTGATCGGCGCCCAGGTCGAGCGCGGCCTGCAGACGATCGAGGACCTGATCAAGACCCTGCTCGACATCTCCAAGCTCGATGCCGGCATCGTCCACCCGCAGGTGCGGCCCGTGCCGCTGCCCGACCTGCTGGCGGGGCTGGCGGCGAGCTTCGCGCCGTTCGCCGCGCGCAGGGGCCTGCGCCTGGTGGTGCGCAGCCCGGAGCTGGCGGTGTCGAGCGACGGCATCCTGCTGCGGCGCATCCTGCAGAACCTGCTCTCCAACGCGATCCGCTACACCGCGTCCGGCGGCGTCGCCCTGGTCGCGCGCCGCCGCGCCGGCACGGTCCGGGTCGACGTGATCGATACCGGCTGCGGCATCGCCGCCGACGAGCACGCGCTGGTGTTCGACGAGTTCTACCGCGGCAGCGCGAACGGCGCCGGGACGCCGCCGCGCGCCGCCGAGGGCGACGGGCCGGGCCTCGGCCTCGGGCTCTCGATCGTGCGGCGCCTGGCGCTGGCGCTCGACCACCCGCTGGCGCTGGACTCCCGCCCGGGGCGCGGCACGCGGGTGTCGCTCACCCTGCCCCCGAGCGCCGTGCCGGCCGCGTCCGAGCCCGCGGCGCGGCCCGGGCCGGTGGCGACGCGGCTCTCGGGCGCCCGCGTCGTCGTGGTCGAGAACGACGCCGCCACCGCCGACGCGCTCGAGCGGCTGCTCGGGAACTGGGATGCGCGCGTCGCCACCTTCCGCGATCCCGCCGGCGTCGCGGCCGCCCTGCGCGCGGGCGCGCTCGCGCCCGACATCCTGATCCTCGACTACCACCTCGACGACGGCGCCCGCGGGCTCGACGTCGCCGCCCTGCTCCGGGAAGGGCGCACCGCGCCGCTGCCCGTCATCGTCACCACCGCCGACCACGCCCCCGAGATCGCGGCCGAGGCGGCGGCCCTCGGCGCCGAGCTGGTGCACAAGCCGATCAAGCCGGCGCAGCTGCGCGCGCTGCTGACCTCCATGCTGACGTGAGGACGGGCGAGCCGGCGCCGCGTCGTCGTCGCGAGACCGCGTGTCGGCCCGACGGTCCCGCCCCTCGGAGGGCCCGCAGCCCTCGGCCTCAATGCGCCGGCGCGATCGCGGCCGCGGCGGGCGCGTGCTTCTTCCGCTTGCGCTTGCGCACCGTCACGACCGCGTCGGCCTCCTCGTCGGCGCCGCGCTCGGACAGGGCGAAGCCGTGCAGATCCGCCGACGCGTCCCCGTCCGCGGCCGGGGCCTCGGCAAGGGCGTAGAACGCGGCGCGGACGATCTCCTTCTTGCTCGCCTCCGGGTGCTTCTCCCGGATGGCCGCGCGGATCGCCTTCGGCGTCATCCCGGGCGAGACGACGCTGCGCATCGTCGCCGCGATCTCCTGCATCGATGCCATGGGTTCGTTCCTTCATGCGACGGGCCGCCCGCGCTCCGGCTCCGGCTTAACCCAAGTTACATTTCGATGACACGGCCACACTGCTGGCATATCGCCGACCAGACCTTGCCCGCGCCGCGCCGACCCCGTATCCCACCCGGGTTCCTTCACGAGACCGGAACCAACTCAGGGCGCACCTCTGCCAAGAGGCGCGCCTTTTTCGTCGGCGCCGATCCCGGCACGGGCGCTGCCGGATCGCATGGGATCATGCGTCGAGCGCCATCAGGCTGGCGTTGCCGCCCGCCGCCGCCGTGTTGATCGACACCGTGCGTTCCGCGAACAGGTCCGAGAGCTCGTAACCCGCCTCCGGATCGGAGGCCGTGGGGATCGACAGGATCGTGAGGATCGGCCCGTCGCGCTCGGCGATCCGGCGGACCAGCCCCGCGAGATCGGCCCGCCCGCCCGCGTGCAGCACCCCGCCGAGGCCGGGGGCGCCCGCGGGATCCTCGGCGGGGACGATCCTCCGCAGGACCGCCGCGGGCAGGCCGTCGAGCAGGCCCGACGACGCCCGCTCCGCCGCGATCACCGCGCGCTGGCCGGTGGCCAGGATCGCGCCGAGCTGGCGCAGGGTTCCCGCCTCGTCCGAGGCGAGCGCCGCGATCGGGCCGCGCGGGCGGAGGCCGTAGCTGTTGCGCTCGCCGACCGGGCCCGGCAGCACCGATTCGGTCAGCGCGGGCATCCGGGCGAGATCGCGCTCGACCCGGGACGCGACCTCGGCGTGGCCCCGCTGCCGGAGCCAGCCGATGTAGGCCCGAGCGACCGGATCGACGACCGCCTCGGCCGGGGACCGGGCCGCGTCGGCGGGGGCATCGGCCCAGGACGGGGCCGGGCGCGTCATCAGCCGGCGGAGGTAGCGCGGCCCGCCGGCCTTCGGCCCCGTGCCGGACAGGCCCGTGCCGCCGAACGGCTGCACGCCGACGACGGCGCCGATGGTGTTGCGGTTGACGTAGACGTTGCCCGCCCCGATCCGGTCGAGGACGCGCGTCACCGTCTCCTCGATCCGGCTGTGCAGGCCGAAGGTCAGCCCGTAGCCGGTGGCGTCGATGGCGTCGACGAGGGCATCGAGGTCGTCCCGCCGGTAGCGGAGCACGTGGAGAACCGGCCCGAACACCTCGGCCTCCACGTCCGAGACCCGGTCGATCGCGATCACCGTCGGGGGCACGAAGCTGCCCGCGTCCAGGGCCGGATCCTTCCGCCCTTGCGGGTTCTCGCCCCCTTGCGTGATCGCGTGGCCCCGGCTCCGCATCGTCTCGATGTGGCGGAAGATCCCTTCGGCCGCCTCGGCGGTGATCACCGGGCCGACGTCGACGGACAGGCGCCGGGGATCGCCCACCGCGAGCTCGCGCAGGGCCCCGTGCAGCATGGCGAGCGTCCGCTCGGCGATCTCCTCCTGCAGGCACAGGATGCGCAGGGCCGAGCAGCGCTGGCCGGCCGAATCGAAGGCGGAGGCGAGGACGTCCGCCACCACCTGCTCGGGCAGGGCGGAGGAATCCACGATCATCGCGTTCTGCCCCCCGGTCTCGGCGACGAGCGGCACCGGCCGCCCGTCCGCGGTCAGGCGGTCCGCCAGCGTCCGCTGGATCAGGCGGGCGACGGCGGTCGAGCCGGTGAACATCACGCCCTGGACCCGGGCATCGCCGACGAGCGCCGCGCCGACCGCGCCCGCACCGGGCAGGAGATGCAGCACCCCCGCCGGGATCCCGGCCTCGCCCAGCAGCCGCACCGCCTCGGCCGCGACGAGCGGGGTCTCCTCGGCCGGCTTGGCAAGCACGGGGTTGCCGGCCGCGAGGGCGGCCGCGACCTGCCCGGTGAAGATCGCGAGGGGGAAGTTCCAGGGGGCGATGCAGGCGACCGGGCCGAGGGGCCGTGCCTCCGGGCCGCAGACCCGTTCGGCCTCGCCGGCATAGTAGCGCAGGAAGTCCACCGCCTCCCGCACCTCGGCGACGGCGTTCGCCAGGGACTTGCCCGCCTCCCGCACGATCAGGCCGAGCAGGACCGGCATCCGCGCCTCGAAGGCGTCCGCGGCGGCGCGGAGCAGGCCGGCGCGGAGGGCCGGCGCCGTCGCCGCCCAGCCCGGGGCCGCCGCCGCTGCGGCCGCCAGGGCGCGGGCGATGTCGGCGGGCTCCGCCGCGCGCACGCGGCCCACCACGTCTGTGCGATCGGCAGGGTTGAGGACCGGGTCGCGGGCCTCCGCGGCAGAGCGCCCGGACGGGACGGCGGCCCAATCCGCGGCGGCACGCGCCGGCAGGTCGGCGGCGAGCCGGGCGAGCACGGCCTCGTCGTTCAGGTCGAGCCCGGCCGCGTTCGGCCGCCCGGCGCCGAACAGGTCGCGCGGGGCCGCGATCCGCGGGTGCGGCGCCCCCGGCGGGCGCATCGCCCGCACCGTCGCGACCGGATCGGCGACGAGGTCGTCGAGCGAGACGGAGGCGTCGGCGATGCGGTTGACGAAGGAAGCGTTCGCGCCGTTCTCCAGGAGCCGCCGGACGAGGTAGGCGAGCAGGGTCTCGTGGGTGCCGACGGGGGCGTAGATCCGGCACGGCCGGTCGAGCCCGCCCGGGCCGACCACCGCCGCGTAGAGCGGCTCGCCCATCCCGTGCAGGCACTGGAACTCGTAGTCGCCGGGCCGGAAGCCGGGGCCGGCCATCTCCAGGATGCTGGCCACGGTCTGCGCGTTGTGGGTCGCGAATTGCGGGAACACCGCGTCCGGCGCGGCCAGCAGCATCCGGGCGCAGGCGAGGTAGGACACGTCGGTGTGGGCCTTGCGGGTGAAGACCGGGAAGTCGGAGAGCCCCTCGACCTGCGCCCGCTTGATCTCGCCGTCCCAGTAGGCGCCCTTCACCAGCCGGACCATCAGGCGGCGGCCGCTCCGGCGGGCGAGGTCGACGAGCCAGTCGACGACGAAGGGGCAGCGCCGGCCGTAGGCCTGGATCACGAAGCCGAGCCCGTCCCAGGCCGCGAGGTCCGGGTCGGTGGCCAGCGCCTCGAGGATGTCGAGGGAGAGGTCGAGCCGGTCGGCCTCCTCGGCGTCGATGTTCAGGCCGATGCCGTACCCCCTGGCCAGCACGGCCAGCGCCTTCGCCCGGGGGATCAGCTCCGCGAGCACGCGGGCGCGCTTCGTCCGCGTGTAGCGCGGGTGCAGCGCCGAGAGCTTGATCGAGATGCCCGGCCCCCCGATGACGCCCCGCCCGGCCGATTCCCGCCCGATGGCATGGATCGCCGCCGCGTAGGCGGCCTGGTAGCGGGCGGCATCCGCTTCCGTGGCCGCGGCCTCCCCGAGCATGTCGTAGGAATAGGCGAACCCCTTCGCCTCGTTGGGGCGCGCCCGGCGCAGGGCCTCGGCGATGGTCTCGCCCATCACGAACTGCTCGCCCATCAACCGCATGGCGAGGTCCACGCCCCGGCGGATCAACGGCTCCCCGCCCCGCCCGATCAGGCGCGTCAGGGCCGCGGACAGGCCGCGCTCGCGCGTCGTCGCGGTGAGCTTGCCGGTCACCAGCAGGCCCCAGGTCGCCGCGTTGACGAACGGCGAGGGGCTGTGGCCGAGATGGGCCCGCCAGTCGCCGGGGGCGATCTTGTCGCGGATCAGCGCGTCGCGGGTCGCCGCGTCCGGGATGCGCAGCAGGGCCTCGGCGAGGCACATCAGGGCGACGCCCTCCTGGCTCGACAGGTCGTATTCGTGGATCAGGCCCTCGACGCCGCCCCGCTTCGCCGTCCGCCGCAGGCCCGCGACCAGGCCGCGCGCCGTCGCCGCGACGCGCGACGCCGCCTCGGGCGGAAGCTGCGCGCGGTCGAGGAGCGGCGCCAGGCACGCCGCCTCCGGGCGCCGGTGCGCCGCGACGATCGCCGCGCGCAGCGGCGACGACGCGGGCAGGTCGTCGGCGAGATCCGTGAAGGACGGGCGGGCGGGCACGACGGGCCGAGGGGAAGACACGATCGACGACGACACGATCGACATGGCAGACCCCGCCTCCCTCCGCCGCCGGCCGCCGGCCGCCGGCCGGGCACGGACCACTTTGTAGCCGCGGCGGCGCGGTGCTAAAATCCGTGGGTCGCGTCGAAGACCGGCGGATTCCCCATCGGAATGGCGTTCTGCGCGTGAAGACCACCGATTCGACCGATGCCGCCATCCTGCGCATCCTGCAGCAGGACGGGCGCATCGCCACCGTCGACCTCGCCGAGCGGCTCAGGCTCTCGCCCACCGCCACGGCCGAGCGCCTGAAGCGGCTGACCCGCGCGGGCTACATCACCGGCTACGGTGCCCGCCTCGATCCGGCGATGCTCGATCTGGGATTGCTGGTGTTCATCGAGGTGCTGCTCGACAAGACCACCGGCGCGGTGTTCGACCGCTTCTCGCAGGAGGTCCGCCGCGTGCCGGAGATCCTGGAATGCCACATGGTGGCCGGCGGCTTCGACTACCTGCTCAAGGCCCGGGTGAAGGACATGGCCGCCTACCGCCGCTTCCTCGGGCAGGTCATGGTCGACCTGCCCGGCGTGAAGGAGACGCGCACCTACGCGGTGATGGAGGAGGTCAAGACGGACAGCCCGCTGCCCGTGTGAGCCGCGACCGGGCGCGTCAATGCCCCGAATGGCGCACCGCCATCTTGAGGCGCTGGTCGACGTCGTCGATGCGGGCGGCGACGCCGCGGCGGATGCATTTGCCGAGGGTGTCGCCGGCGAAGAAGCCCAACGTCGCCTCCTGCTCGCGGCAGGCGGCGGTCGGCGGCCAGGCCAGGTAGATGCCGGCGATGGCGGCGATGGCCACGAGCTCGACCACGAGCCAGCCGCCCCAGCCGAGGCGGAAGCCCTCGCGCCGGCCCGCGCCGTGCCGGCGCTGGCGCAGGGCGTCCGCGGCGCGGGCCCCCTCGGGCGTCGGGCGCACCGGCTCCTGCGCGGTGCGGGCGATCCGGTCGAGGCGGGCGCGGGCCGCCTCCGCCTCGGTGGGGGTGGGCTGCGCGTCGGTTCCGGGGGGCGGGGCGTGCATGGTCGGCTCGTTCGAAAGGGCGGGCGGGCGGCGCGGGTCGCGTCGTCGGGGCGGGTGTCTCGGGGGGCGTCGCCTCGTCCGAGGCCGTCCCGTGCGCGGCGCGCGGTCAGTTCATCGCGCGGCGCAGGGTGCCGAGGTCGTCCGGCAGGGACAGGGCGCGGTTCAGCATCTCGTTGCGGGCGCAGGCGCCGGCCTTGAGCAGCTGGCCGAGGCCGCCGCCCGAGCGCGACCCGCAATCGGTCACGAGGTAGCTCGCCGCGAACAGCGCGATCGGGGCGAGGAACAGCACGAGCTTGAGCAGCCCGAACACCCGCCCGATCGCGCTCCGGCGGCGGGGCCGCGCGTCCTCCCAGTCCGCGTCGCGATCGAACCGCTCGTAACCCTGCTGCATGGCCGGACCGACCTCCCGGAGACCCGCGTGCGACCGCGCGAAGACCGGCGGCGACATCGTGAGGATGATGGTCCCATTTGAAGATCTCGCTAAGCGACGTGCTTAACGGCACCGGACCCGCCGCATCCGTCCCCGCCCGCCGCTTCGCCGCCCTTCTCGGCCGCCCTTCTCGGCCGCCCCTCTCGGCCGCTCCTCGGCGAAGCCGTCGCGAACCTTGGCGAAGCAATTGCAAAGGCCTAAGCCGCGGGGTGTGATCGGGCCGGCGGCGCGAGCCGCCCGCCGGCGGACCGCCACGCCGCCGCATCGAACCGGGAGCAGCCCTTGGCCACCATCATTCCCGTCGCCTCCTTCGACTACGTCGTGTTCGGCGCGACCGGCGACCTCACCACCCGCAAGCTGCTGCCGGCCCTGTACCACCGCTACAAGGACGGCCAGATCCCGGCCACCTCCCGGATCATCGGCGCCTCGCGCTCCGAGCTCGCGGTCGAGGCGTTCCGCGCCCGCACGCAGGACGCGCTGAAGCGCTTCGTGGCCCCCGACGACCTCGACCCGGAGACGCTCGCCGCCTTCCTCGACCATCTCGACTACGTCGCGGTCGACGGCGCCGGCGACGACGGCTGGACCGAGCTCGTGGCCAAGCTCGACGAGCGGCCGGACCAGGTGCGCCCGTTCTACCTCGCCACCTCGCCCGACCTCTACGGCTCGATCTGCCGGAACCTCGCCAAGTTCGGCCTGGTCGGCCCGAAATCCCGCGTCGTGCTCGAGAAGCCGATCGGCAAGGACCTGACCTCGGCCCGCGCGATCAACGACGCGGTCGGCGAGGTGTTTCCCGAGGAGCAGATCTTCCGGATCGACCACTACCTCGGCAAGGAGACGGTGCAGAACCTGCTGGCGCTGCGCTTCGCCAACACGATCTTCGACCGGCTCTGGACGGCCGACGTCATCGACCACGTCCAGATCACGGTGGCCGAGACCGTCGGGGTCGAGGGCCGGGCCGGCTACTACGACACGTCCGGCGCCCTGCGCGACATGCTGCAGAACCACATCCTGCAGCTGCTCTGCCTCACCGCGATGGAGAGCCCGCTCAACCTCGACGCCAACTCGGTGCGCGACGAGAAGCTGAAGGTGCTGCGCGCCCTCAAGCCGATCACCGCGGGCGACGTGCAGCACGTGACGGTGCGCGGCCAGTACGTCCAGGGCGCCGTCGACGGCAAGCCGGTGGAGGGCTACCTCAACGAGCTCGGGCACGACAGCCGCACCGAGACCTTCGTCGCCTGCAAGGTCGAGGTCCAGTCCTGGCGCTGGGCCGGCGTGCCGTTCTACCTGCGCACCGGCAAGCGGCTGCCGCAGAAGCTGTCCGAGATCGTGGTGCAGTTCCGCGCCGCGCCGTTCTCGATCTTCCCGGAGGAATCGTTCGGGCGCGAGCCCAACCGCCTCGTCATCCGCCTGCAGCCGCAGGAAGGCATGAAGCTCGAGGTGATGACCAAGGATCCCGGCCCCGGCGGCATGCGCCTGCGGCCGACCAACCTCGACATCTCGTTCGAGGAGACCTTCAAGCAGCGCTATCCCGACGCTTACGAGCGCCTGCTGATGGACGTGGTGCGCGGCAACGCCACCCTGTTCATGCGCCGCGACGAGGTCGAGGTCGCCTGGGCCTGGGCCGACAGCCTGCTCAAGGCCTGGGCCGACCGCCGCGAGCCGCCGCGCGCCTACCCGGCCGGCAGCTGGGGCCCCACCGCCGCCATCGCCCTGATCGAGCGCGACGGGCGGACCTGGCACGAGGAGCTGCGGTGACCGCACCCGCCGCCCGGCGCCGGCTCGCCCTCGCCCTGACGCTCGCCTGCCTCGCCCACCCGGCCCGGGCGCAGGGGCCGGCGACGGGGCAGGATGATGCGCCGAGCGGGGGCGGGGGACGGCCCGACACCCGCGCGCTCACCTGCGCCGCCGCCGCGGGCCTCGTCGCCCGCGCAGGCGCCGTGGTGATGAGCACCGGCCCGATCACCTACCTGCGGATCGTGCGCGACGGCGGCTTCTGCACCATCGAGGAGACGACGCGGCCCGATTACGAGGCCACCCGCGACGAGCGGCAATGCTTCGTCGGCTACCGTTGCGTCGAGCGGCTGCAGGAGGGCCGCGAGGGACCTTGAGGGGGAGGAAACCTTGAAATTCCGGCCTGCGCGTGCCTTATTCCGTGCCTGGGGACGGATCGCCTGAGCGGCTTGCCGCGATAGCCCCAGGCCGCCGACGACGGGCAACCGCAGTCGGTCCACGCGCAACGCGAGATAGCCAAGTGTCCCGGCGAGTGATGGCCCCTCCTCCCCGTGAGCGAGGGGCCTTTCACGTCCGGAGCCGTCCCGAACCGTGGATGCCGGCCCGCCGGAAAGGGCGCGGTCCTGTCGTGAGATCGCATCTTCCTCATGCGAGCCGGGCTCCACCGCGCTTGAGAATGCCTCAGCGCCGCGCCCGGGGCCGCACCCGATCACCCTGGTACACCTTCGCGCACAGGACCGCGAAGCTGATCTTGGTCGTGCCGGCCAGCACCCGCCGCCGATCCTGCACCGGGTACGCGCTCTCGACGACGATGAGCAGTTGCTGCCGATGCCCGGCCGCCGCCCGGCGGAGGCTGAAGTACATCGGATAGCACGCGCCATCGGCCAGCACGACGTTGGTGAGATAGACGTAGTTCCGATCCGTCGGCGTCTTGTAGACCGAGGCACCCGGCAAAGCGTCGACGATGGCCGGCAATCGGCGGGACAGTTCGTGCCGCGCGGGATCGTATGCGCGACGGCTCCGATGGTCCCAGATCGGGTGCTGGCGGTCGTGACGTTCGTCGTTGAAACCGACGGTGAAGCAGTGATTCGAGAAGCGTACCTCGATCGACAGCGCACGGCCGATCTTGTCGACGAAGAACGTCAGACGGCGTGGCTCCAGATGGGCAAGGTCGAGCCTCACGCCATCGATCACGTGGTCGAAATAGGCCATGGCCCATTCCGGATAGGTCTTCGGGCCGAGGCCGCGCAACCGGCAAGGCTTGCATGCCGCAAGGCTCGCCACCGAACCCGTCATGGCCACCGGCCCGAGCGAATCGGGAAACGCAAGAGCCTGGCGGAGATCGCCGCACCGGTTCGCGGCACCGTCGCGTGCGCGAACCGGATCTCGATCCGCCCCGCCGCCCGGCGTCAGGCCGCCGGGACGCCGATCAGCTCGGCCTGGAGGCCGCCGAGATAGGTGGTGAGCCGGGCCGAGATCGCCGGGTCGGCGCACTGGACCCAGAGCGGCACCGGCAGGGCGGCACGCGGGCAGCGCAGGATGATCCGCTCGGCCGACAGGGCGGCCTGCCGCTCGCTCGCCGCGGCCAGGAGCTTCGAGCCCGTCGGCGTTCCGATCATGATGGCGATGCTCGTCATGCCGGGCCAACCCGTGAGCGGGCCGTCCGTTGCCTGCCGCCGGGGGCCGGGACGGCGTGTCGCGTGCGCGATCCCGATTCCCGGTCTACCCTGTCGCCGCCGCGGCTCATGAGCCTCGGCCCCGAGGGAGGATGGAACGCCGTGCGACGCCTCCTGAAGTTCCTGCACACGATGGGCGCGGTCGGGCTGATGGGGGCGTTGGCCTGCCTGCTCGTGCTGTTCGCGTTCGTGCCGCCGCCGGCCGACCGGGCCGGATACGCGCTGATGCGCGGCGCCATGGGCGCGGTCGCCACCTGGATCTTCCTGCCCGCGCTGGCGCTGACGCTGCTGGCCGGCCTCCTCGCCCTGGCGCAGCGCGCCTTCCACCGGGCGGCCTGGGCCTGGGCGAAGCTCGCTACCGGCGTGCTGATGTTCGAGGGCGGCCTCGTCTACGTCCAGGGGCCGATGCGGCAGGAGGCCGACTTGAGCGCCGAGGCCTTGGCCGGCCGCCTCGACCCGGCGACGCTGGCCCAGACGCTCGGGCCGGAGCGCAACACCCTGTGGCTGCTGCTGGTCGTCGCCACCGCCAACGTGGTGCTCGGCGTCTGGCGCCCGCGGCTGATGCGGCGGGCGCCCGTCGGGCAGACGGCGGCGCGCGGATAGGGCCGGCAGTACGCCCGCCCCGGCCCCCGTCCGGCGTCACGCCTCGTCGGCGGCCGGGACCCAGAGCGGCCCGCGCAGCACGGGGGCGCGCTTGGGCGGCGGCAGGGCGCGGCTCCCGGCGAGGTCAACGAGCTCGGGCGCCTGGGCGGTGTCGTCGACGGTGAGGAACAGGCCGCGGGCGCGGGCCGCCCGGCCGAGATCGGCCCGGCTGGTCAGCACGCTCTGGGCCGGGCTCGTCAGCAGCGCGATCACCACCGGCGACAGCCACAGGGCGAGCCACGGGTCGCCGACCAGCGCCAGCGCGAGGCCGGCGAGCGCGCCGACCACGAGGGCGTCGGCCTGCAGGCGGCAGGCTTCCGCCCAGCTCACCTTGCGGTCGTCGCGGGCCTGGGCGTCCCAGCGCACGACCCGGCCGAAGAAGGTCGAGATCACCGCGCCGGCGGTGAACAGCGTCATCACCGGCCAGAGCAGCACCCAGATGCCCTGCTCGAGCGCCGCGCTCGCCAGCAGCGAGCGGGTGCCGCCGAAGGCGTCGCGCCGCGCCTTGGAGGCGAGCACGTGGCCGAGGCTCAGGAGCTTCGGCAGGGCCAGCACCGCGAGGGTGAGCGCGGCGAGCCCGTGCGCGGCGGCGCCGGTGCCGGTCAGCCCGTAGCCGAGCAGGCCGAGCTCGCCGGTGCGCGCGGCCAGCCACGCCCCCGCGACGAGGTAGGCGATCCACAGGGGCAGCACCCCGTAGGAGACGATGCCGACGGCGAGGTGCCAGCGGCTCGCCGCGCGCAGGCCCGGCCAGGGCAGGACGCGCAGGTGCTGCATGTTGCCCTGGCACCAGCGGCGCTCGCGCCCGAGGAGGTCGACGAGGTTCGTGGGCATCTCCTCCCAGGTGCCGTCCATCTCCGGCAGCAGGCGGACCTCCCAGCCGGCGCGGGCCAGCATCCCGCCCTCGACGATGTCGTGGCACAGGATTTCGCCGCCCAGGGGCGCCCTGCCCGGCAGCACCGGCAGCTGGGCGTGGTCGGCGAACGCCGCGACCCGCAGGATCGCGTTGTGGCCCCAGTAGCTCCCGTCCGGCCCCTGCCAGGTCTCCAGGCAGCGCAGGGCCAGCGGCGCGTATAGCCGCACCGCGAATTGCTGGATGCGGGCGAACAGCGTGTCGCGGCCGGCGGCGTAGGATACGGTCTGGATCAGGCCGGTCGCCGGGCTCTCCTCCATCAGCCGGGCGAGGCGGCGCATCGTGGCGCCGGTCATCAGGCTGTCGGCGTCGAGCACGATCATGAAGTCGTACTGGTCGCCGTAGGTCCTGGTGAACTCGGCGATGTTGCCGGCCTTGCGCCCGATGTTCTCGGTGCGGCGGCGATAGCGGATCCGCGGGATGCCGGGGCCGGCGGTCTCGCGCCAGGCCTGGATCCGGGCGAACTCGTGCTCCTCCACCGCCGCGATCGCGCCGTCGCGGGTGTCGGAGAGGACGAAGAGGTCGATGTCGCCGCCGAGGGACTCGTCGCGGGCACCGTCCCGCGCGGCGTCGCGGGCGAGCGAGCGCGCCATCACCCGCAGCGCCGCGAACACCGCCACCGGGTCCTCGGCATGGATCGCCACCACGGCCGCCGTGCGCGACAGGCCCGACGCCTGCGCCGGCACCGTCTCCGAGCAGCGCTCCAGGGCGGATTTCGCCCGCGCGCCGAGGCCGGCGGCGATCAGGCCGTAGAGGTACTGCCACGCCACGAACGACTGCCAGGTCATCACCACCGCGAACAGGACCAGCACGGTGCGGGCGAGCCAGGCGCCGGTCGGGTCGGCCGGGGCCGTGTAGGCGACGGCCGCCAGCCACGCGATCGCCGCGCCGGTGGCGAGCGACGGCACCGCGAGCGCCAGCCGCCGCCCGCGCAGCGAGCCGATGCGCCCGGCGCGCTGCCAGGTTTCGGCCGCGCACCTCTCGACAGGGCGCCCGTCGGCGTGGGAGGCCGGCACTTTCGTGGACGGAATGGGGCGCGTGGCGGGCATGGAGCGCATCGAACTCGAAGGTGAGGACCACCCGCCGGAGGCGGGGCCGCAGCGCGGCGCCGGCGAGGGCCGGGGCGACGGGCCGGGGCCGGGCCTGCCGGCGCGAGGAAGCCCCGAGGCCTCCCCGCGATCGGCCGCCAGCTTGTCCCCCTCCCGCCGCCGCGTTCTCCGCACGGCCCTGACCGCGATGGTCGGCAGCGTCGTTCCTAGCGTCATCGATCTGAATGAGGCCCGAACGATGGCGCAGGAGCGGCAAGCGGTGACGGACGGGCCGACCACCTTCGCCACGGTGTCCGCGATGGCCGAGCGGCTGGCCGGCGCGCCCTACGTCGCGCCGCCCGAGGACCTGCCGGGCGCCCTCGCCGGGCTGACCTACGACCAGTACCGCGCCATCGTCTTCCGCCCGGCGGCGGCCCTGCGCCTCGGGCGGCACTTCAGCGCGCAGCTGTTCCACCGCGGCTTCCTGCAGCGCAAGCGCTGCGCGCTGTACCTGCAGCCGAAGGCCGGCCCGGCCCAGGCGGTCGCCTACGAGCCCGGCCTGTTCGAGCTGGGCCGGGCGCTCGACGGCCAGAGCTTCCCGACGACGCTCGGCTTTGCCGGCTTCCGACTGCACTTCGCCGCCACCGAGACCCCGCCCGGCCGCCCGCGCGGCTTCCAGGAGGAGTTCCTGGTGTTCCTCGGCGCGTCGTACTTCCGCCTGCGCGGCGAGGGCCAGGAATACGGGCTCTCGGCGCGCGGCGCGGCGATCGGCACCGGCTCGGCCGCGGGCGAGGAGTTTCCCGACTTCACCGCCCACTGGATCTGCGAGCCGGAGGACGATGCGAAGACGATCACCGTGCTCTCCCTCCTCGACAGCCCGAGCCTGTCCGGCGCCTACCGCTTCGAGATCGCGCCGGGCGACCCGGCGCACATCCATGTCACCGCCGCGCTCCACCCGCGGAAGGACATTCCCCAGCTCGGGCTGGCCCCGCTCACCAGCATGTTCCTGCACGGCCAGAACGGGCCGGGCGCGCGCGGCGCCAAGCCCTTCGACGACTTCCGGCCGCAGGTGCACGATTCCGACGGGCTGGTGGTGCGCTCCGGCGCCGACCGGCTGTGGCGCCCGCTGGTCAACGGCCGCCCGAGCCCGCAGATCTCCGCCTTCCGCGCGGCGCCGCTCTCCGGCTTCGGGCTGATGCAGCGCGAGCGGACCTTTGCCGCTTACCTCGACGTCGAGGCGCGGCAGGAGGCCCGGCCCGGCCTGTGGGTCGAGCCCGCCGCCCCCGCGACGAAGCCCGAGATGGTCGCGGCCGGCGCCTCGCCGCGGGCCGGCGACGCGTTCGCGGCCGGCCAGGTGCAGCTGTTCGAGATCCCCTCGGTCGAGGAGTACATGGACAACATCGTGGCGGCCTTCGTGCCGGACGCGCCCGTCCGCCCCGGCCACCCGATCGCGCTCGCCTACGGGCTCACCACGGTGGGAGCCGAGCCGGTGCCGGCGCTGCCCGGCACCCTCGCCCGCGTGATCTCGACCCGCATCGGCTCGCCCGACCGCCTGCGCCCGGTCGACCCGCCGATCCCCGGCCGGCGGCTGTACTGCATCGACTTCGCGGGGCCGGACCTGCCGCAGGGCGCCCTCGACGCCGAGGGGGCGGGCGTCGCCGCGATCGTCTCGGCCAGCGCCGGCACGATGCACGATCCCGTCGCCGCGCCGGTGCCGCAGACCGGGGGCTGGCGCATCTACGTCGAGTGGCGCCCCCCCGCCGCGATGCCCCCGGGCGACGTGGTGCTGCGCGCCCACCTCACCCGGGCCGGGCGCCGCATCAGCGAGACCTGGGACGCGGCGGCGTAGGCGCGCGCGGGCGGGCGAACCCCGGAAAGGCCTCCCTTCGCCCTCGCCCCTCCGGAGGCGGCCCTTCCCGACCTCGGCGGGCGCGCACGGAGCGCGGGCAGGCCCCGGATCCGTGCGGGGCCGGGGGGAGGCGCGGCCGCCCGCGCCTCGGCATCGGTGTTCACCCCAGGTTGCCCTCGGCGCGCCGACCCGTCAAACCTTGACGTCTCGTCGCGACAACGTTCGGCGGATGGGGACCGACGCGGGGGAGGAAGGGCGGAGCCAGCGTGGACGGGGACGATTCCGAAGGGCCGCCGCGCCGCCGCCGCCACCTGCCGGGTGCGGAGCGCGAGCGGCAGATCGTCGAGGCGGCGACCCGCTTCTTCGCCGAGCAGGGCTTCGGCGGCCAGACCCGCGAGCTGGCCGCGCGGATGGGCATCACCCACTCGGCGATCTTCCGCTACTTCCCCACCAAGGAGGCGCTGATCGAGCGGGTCTACGACCGGGTCTTCGTCGCGCGCTGGAACCCGGATTGGGGCCCGATGGTGCGGGACCGCAGCCATCCGCTGGAGGCGCGGCTGGTGCGGTTCTACCAGGAATACGCCGCCCGGATCTTCGACTACGAGTGGGTGCGGATCTTCGTGTTCGCCGGCCTGCGCTCCGTCGACATCACCCCGCGCTACCTCGCCATCCTGCGCGAGGCGCTGATCCTGCCCGTCTGCGCCGAGTTGCGGGTCGAATTCGGCCTCGCGCCGCCCGAGGTGCTGCCGTTCCAAGAGCGCGAGATCGAGGCGGTCTGGGCGCTGCACGGCAAGGTGTTCTACATCGCGGTGCGCAAGTACGTGTACAACCTGCCGACCCCCGACGACGTCGGCCCGATCCTCGCCGACGACGTGCTCGTGTTCATGCGCGGCGCGCCGACGCTGTTCCGGGCGATCCACGCGGACGCGGCAGCGCTGCGCGGGTCGGCGGAGCCGGGCTGACACAGGTTCGAACGGATCGTTCGCATCGCCGACTCGGCCCCCTCTCCCGAACGGGACGAGGGGACCCGCGCCGCCTCCGGCTGAAGCGGGGATCCGCGAACCCGACCACGCTGGCGAAGCGGCGCGATCGCATCGTCCCTATCGGAACGCCGCCCGGTCACGGCGCGCGCGCTTCGCGAAGCGTCCATTCTCCGGATACGCGGCGTCGAACTCCGCATCGAATGCCTTCGCGATCAGATCGGCGAAGGCGATTTGCACGTGACTGGGTCGCGCTCTCATCGGCCGGCATGCGTTGTACGGGTTTCCTCGAAACCGGCACAACAGAACCGCAGGGTCCGAACCTCGTGGCCGGGGTGTGGACGCGGCCCCGAGGCGAAGGTGCCGGGCGGCCGATGGACGACCGCTCTCGGGGGACATCGACGGCCGTCCGCAGGCGCGGCATGGGCCGGATGCAGGCCATCGTCATGAAGGCCATCCGCCGACATCTCACGCCGTGCGGTCGCCCGCCCCGAGCTCGCCGCGGTCCCGGTGGCACGCCACCTCATGCTCCGGCCCTACCGAGCGGCGCAGCGGAAGCTCGGTGCGGCAGACGGCGATCGCGGCCGGGCAGCGCGGGTGGAACGGGCAGCCGGGCGGGGGCGCGAGCGGGGACGGCGGCTCCCCGGGGAGCGCCTGGAACCCGCGCTTGCCCGGCACCAGCTTCGGCGTCTGGGCGAGCAGGCTGATCGTGTAGGGGTGGGCGGGGGCGCAGAACAGGGTCTCGGCCGGCGCCACCTCGACGAGGCGGCCGAGATACATCACCGCCACGCGCGAGGCGACGTGGGCGATCACCCCGAGGTCGTGGCTGACGAATAGGTAGGTCAGGCCGAGGTCGCGGCGCAGCTCCAGGAACAGGTTCAGCACCTGCGCCTGGATCGAGACGTCGAGCGCCGCCACCGACTCGTCGCAGACCAGCATCCGCGGCTTCACCGCCAGGGCCCGCGCGATGCCGATGCGGGCGCGCTGGCCGCCGGAGAACTGGTGCGGGTAGCGCGCCATCGCGTCGGCCCCGAGGCTGACCCGGGCGAGCTGGTCGGCCACGTAGGCGCGCTTGTCGCGGGCCGCGACGAGGCCGTGGGCGACGGGGGCCTCGCCGACGATGTCGAGCACCCGCAGGCGCGGGTTGAGGGACGCGGTGGCGTCCTGGAAGATCATCTGGACGGACAGCGCGGCCGCGCGGCGCTCCGCGGCGCTCGACCCGGCAAGGTCGCGCCCGTCCCGCAGCACCCGGCCCCGGCTCGGGGCGTGGAGGCCGGCCGCGAGCCGGGCCAGGGTGGATTTCCCGCAGCCGGATTCGCCGACGAGCCCGACCACCTCGCCGGCCCCGATCGCGAGGTCGACCTCGGTCACGGCCTGCACCGCGCTCGGAGGCCGGCGCTCGCCCAGCAACCCGGCGAGCCGGGCGGCCAGCGACGGGCTCGACCCGAACCGCTTCGAGACGCCCTCGAGGCTGACCAAAGGTTTCACGTGAAACGCGCCGGCTGGAGGGGATGGCGGCAGAGGGCGAACCGCGACGGCTCGGCGCGCGCGGTCGGCGGCGGCGCGGCGCAGTCCGGCGTGGCGCAGGCGCAGCGCGGGGCGAAGGCGCAGCCCGGCGAGCGGTCCGTCAGCGCGGGCGCCATGCCGGGGATCTGCGCCAGCGGCACGCCGCGGGCGTTGCGGCTCGGGGCGGAGGCGACCAGCCCGGCGCTGTAGGGATGCAGCGGCGCCTCGATGACGTCGGCCACCGGCCCGGCCTCGACGATGCGGCCGGCATACATCACGCAGAGCCTGTCGCCGAGCCCGGCCACCACCGCGAGGTCGTGGGTGATCCAGATCAGGGCGGTGCCCATCTCGGCGCAGAGCGCCTGCGCCTCGGCCAGGATCTGCGCCTGGATCGTCACGTCGAGGGCCGTCGTCGGCTCGTCGGCGATGAGCAGGGCCGGCGCGTGCAGCAGCGCGATGGCGATGGCGATGCGCTGGCGCATCCCGCCCGAGAGCTGGTGCGGATAAGCGCGCAGGCGCGCGTCGGGTGCCGGGATCCCGACCTTGACCAGGGCCTCGCGCGCCCGCGCCCGGGCGGCCGCCGCCCCGACGCGCTCGTGCGCGCGGATCGCCTCGACCACCTGGGTCTCGACCCGCAGCACCGGGTTCAGGGTGGTCATCGGGTCCTGGAAGATCATCGCCATCCGCCTGCCGCGCAGCGGCCGGAGCTCGGCCTCCGGCAGCCCGGCGATGTCGCGGCCCTCGAGCAGGATCCGGCCGCCCGAGACCCGGCCGGGCGCCTCGATCAGCCCCATCAGCGCGAGCCCGGTCACCGACTTGCCCGAGCCGGATTCGCCGACGAGCCCCAGCACCTCGCCGCGGCCCACGGTGAGGCTCACCCGGTCGACGGCGACGTGCTCGCGCCCGCCGGCCTTGAAGCTCACGCTGAGGTCTTCGAGGGCGAGGACGGGGGCGGTCATGACGCGTTCCCCTGCCCGACGCCGCTTGCCTCCCCCCTCTGCGGGCTCGCGGAGGCGCGCATGCCCGCGCGTCGGCAGACGGACGGATTGCGCGAAGCACCACGCGGCCCCCTCTCCCGAACGGAAGAGGGAACCCGCGCCACTTCGGGAATGCGTGGCGAAACATGTGACCGCGATCGCCCGCCGGGGCCGGAAGGGATGTGCACGGACAGAATTCTTCGGCCGGTCCCGGAGGCCATCAATCCGAAAACCTCGGGTTCAGCACGTCGCGCAGCCGGTCGCCGACGAGGTTGATCGCGACGATGACCGCCACCAGCGCCAGGCCGGGGAAGGTCGAGATCCAGTACTTGCCCGAGAGCAGGTAGTCGTAGCCGTTCTTGATCAGCAGCCCGAGGGAGGGCTCGGTCACCGGCACGCCGACGCCGAGGAAGGACAAGGTCGCCTCGAGCGCGATGGCGTGCGCCACCTGCATCGTCGCCACCACGATCACCGGGGCCGAGCAGTTCGGCAGCAGGTGGCGGAAGATCAGGCTGCGGCGCGGCAGCGCGAGCGCGCGGGCGGCCTCCATGTACTCGCGCCGGCGCTCGACCAGGGCGGTCGCCCGGATGGCGCGGGCGTAGTAGGCCCATTGCACGGCGATCAGGGCGATCACCACCTTGTCCACGCCGCGGCCGAAGGCGGCGAGCAGCACCAGCGCGATCAGGATCGCCGGGAACGAGAGCTGCAGGTCGGCGAGCCGCATCAGCACGGCATCGACCCGGCCGCCGGCGTTGGCCGCGAGCACGCCGATCGTGGAGCCGAGCGTCGCCGCGACCAGGGTCGCCGAGAGGCTGACGACGAGGGAGACGCGCAGGCCGTAGAGGATGGCCGAGAGCATGTCGCGCCCCTGCGCGTCGGTGCCGAGCGCGTACAGCATCCCGGAGACGCTGCGGCTGCCGGGGGGCAGGGTGCCGTCCATCACGTCGAGGTTGGCGAGGTCGTAGGGGTCCTGCGGCGCGATCCAGGGGGCGAGGCAGGCGGCGAGGACCGTCAGCACCAGGGCCGCCAAGCCGAGCGCCGCGCCGGGGCTGCGGAGGAACGCGCGCACGTGCGCCCGCCAGACCGGCTCGGCCGCGGCGGCGACCGGCCGCGCGGCGGGCGGCCCGCCGGCCGTTGGGAGCGTCTCGCCCGTGCTCACGCGGCCTCCGACAGGCGGACCCGCGGGTCGAGGGCGGCGTAGATCAGGTCGACGATCAGGTTGATGACCACGAACAGGCACACGGTCAGCATCAGGTAGGCGACGATGACCGGGCGATCGAGCCGGTTGATCGAGTCGATCAGGAGCTTGCCGATGCCGGGCCAGGCGAACACCGTCTCGGTGACGACGGCGAAGGCGATCATCGAGCCGAGCTCGAGGCCGATCACGGTGACCACCGGAAGCAGGATGTTCTTCAGGACGTGCACGCCGACGATGCGGGCCGGCGACAGCCCCTTGGCGCGGGCGAAGCGCACGTAGTCCTGCAGCATCGCCTCGCGGGTGCCGGCGCGCGCCAGCCGGATCACCACCGCGAGCTTGAACAGCGCCAGGTTCACCGCCGGCAGCACGAGGTGGCGCAGGCCGTCGAGCGTCAGGAGCCCGGTCTCGATGCCGAGCACGTTGACGGTCTCCCCGCGGCCGCCGGCCGGAAACCAGCCGAGCGTCACGGCGAAGACCAGCACCAGCATCAGGCCCTGCCAGAAGTTCGGCAGCGAGAACGCCAGGATCGAGCCGGTCATGATCGTCCGGCCGCTGCCCGAGCTCGGCTTGAGGCCGGCCCAGAGCCCGAGCGGCAGGCCGACCGCGACCGCGAGCATCAGGGCGGTGAGCGCCAGCTCCAGCGTCGCCGGCAGGCGCTGCAGGATCACCGACAGGGCGGGCTCGTTGTAGACGAACGAGCGCCCGAGATCCCCGTGCAGCGCGCGCCAGGCGAAGGTGCCGAACTGCACCGGCAGCGACCGGTCGAGCCCGAGCCGGGCACTGATGGCGGCGCGCTCGTCCGGCGTCGCGTCGGGCGCGGCCAGCATGTCGATCGGATCGGCGATGGCGTAGACGCCGACGAACACCAGCGTCGCCATCGCCGCGACGGTGACGAGCGCCTGGCCGAAGCGCTGGATCAGGGTGGTCAGCATGCAGGTACGCCGCCGAACGGGGCGCGGGTCCCCTCTCCCCGCACGCGGGGAGAGGCCCGGCTGCACCCCGTCGTGCAGCCGGGAAGCGCAGGAGAAGCCGGAGCGATGGTGAGGGGACGCGAACGGACGAGGCTCCGCCGTCGAAGCCCCCTCACCGTCGGCTGCCGCCTCGCCGCGCCGACGACGCGGTCGTCGCGGCCCTCTCCCCGCGTGCGGGGAGAGGGGATGCCCGGCGCCCGGAAATCCCGATCCCTCACTTCACCACCGCGACGTCCATCGCCAGCGTGTACTGGTCGATCCGCGGCGTGTAGCGCAGGCCCTTCACCGTGGCCCAGGGGGTGACCTCGAAGTGGAGCGGGATCAGCGGGTAGTCCGTCATGGCGAGCGCGGAGGCCCGGCGCAGCAGGGCGGAGCGCTCATTCTCGTCGAAGGTGCGCATCGCCTCGATGGTGAGGCGGTCGACCTCGCGGTTGCAGTAGCGGCCGCGGTTGGTGAAGCCGCGGCCGGATTCGGGATCGAAGCACAGCAGCAGCGAATTCAGCGAGTTCGACATCTCGCCGGAATCGGCGCCCCAGCCGGCGAGGTAGGCCGAGAACGAGAAGGTGTTGCGCCGGGTGAAGAAGGTCGACGCGGTCGCGGCGTCGAGGCTCGTCTTCACGCCGATCCGGCTCCACATCTGGGCCACCGCCTGCGCGATCTTCTCGTCGTTGATGTAGCGGTCGTTCGGCGTGCCGAGCGTGATCTCGAAGCCGTTCGGGTAGCCGGCCTGGGCCAGGAGGTCCTTAGCCGCCTTCGGATCATAGGCGACGACGGGGAAGTCCTTGGTCGTGCCGGCCAGCGGGAACGGCAGCAGCTCGCCCGCGCCCTGCGCCACCCCGCCCATCACCCGCTCGACGACGGCCTTGCGGTCGATCGCCTTGGACAAAGCCTCGCGCACGCGCCGGTCGAGCAGCGGGTTCTTCTCCGGCGGCGCAGCCTTGTCGGTGCCGCGGATCGTCGGCGTCTTCCAGCCCGGGCCGTCGAACTGGTCGAGGTGGATGTAGATGATGCGGTTCGACAGGCCCTTGGCGACGGTGAAGCCCGCCGCCTCGATCCGCGGCAGGTCCTGGATCGCCGGGTTCTCGATCAGGTCCGCGTCGCCGGCGAGCAGCGCCGCCACCCGCGGGCCGGTGGAGACGATCGGCTTCATCGTCACCGTGTCGAAGGCGGGCGCCGCGCCCCAGTAGGTCGGGTTCCGGGCCAGCACGACCTGGGTGCCGCGCACGTACTCCTTGAGCGCATAGGGGCCGGTGCCGACGGCGACCTTGGGGTTGCCGAAATCGGTGGATTTCGGCGGCGTGCCCATGCCGGCGCACCCGCCCTTGGCGAAGGTGACCGGGCCGGGCGCGCCCGAGGCCTTGGCGCTGAGCATGCCGAGCGCGGTGATGTTGGTCGGCAGCAGCGGCAGCGGCTCGGCGGTCCTGATCACCACGGTGAGCGGATCGGGCGCGGTGACGCTCTCGAACGGCCGGACGAAGGTGGCGAAGGAGGAGGGCGAGTTCTCCACCAGCGGGATGCGGCAGAAGGTGTAGATCACGTCGTTGGCGGTGAACGGCGTGCCGTCCGAGAAGGTGACGTTCGGGCGCAGCCTGAACGTCCAGGTATGCGCGTCGTCGGCCGTCCAGGCGAGCGCCAGCGCGGGCAGCACCGTCATCGCGGGGTCGGTGGTGACCAGGCCCTCGAAGATGTGGCGCCGCAGCGCGTTGTTGGGGCCGAGGTTGTGGAAATGCGGGTCGATCGACGTGGCTTCCGCGGCGAGGCCGATGCGCAGGTCGCGCGCCGCGGCGCCCAGCGGCCCGCCCGCGGATGCCAGCGCCCATCCGCACAGGACGGCGCGCGACAGGGTCCGGCACGGACGGCGGCGCGTCTCGATCATCGACGGTTCCGTGTAGAAGGAGCGGGCACGCAAGGGTGGCGCATCGACGGCGCGAGAGCATTTTCGAGCGAGGCGGCGTCCGGCTCGCGTGAAGACAATGCGATCCCGCACCCTGGATAGAGCCTGTTTCGTGATCCATCGATCACGGGACAGGCTCTAGCGTCAATCGTGCCAATCCTCGGGTCGGAGCGTTTTCAGGCGGGGCGGATGCCGTCTCGCGTGTGACGATGCGACCCCACAAGAGGTGCGACCCGGTTTCGCGATCCGAGGATCGTGGGCCAGGCTCGCGCCACACCGGTCAAGGACACGCGCAATGGGTATGAAGACGACGTTCGTGGTCCAGACCTTCGTGGTCAAGCGCAAGCGCCTGGTGCCCGGCGACCGCGAGGTGGCGCCGACCGAGAGCGGGGCGCTGAAGAAGGCGGAAGCGATGTCCGGGCGGATGCCCGGCACCGCGGCGCTGAAGGTGGTGGCCGACGACGAGACCGGCGAGCTGGAAAGCGCGACGATCCTGGCGAGCTTCGGCGAGGTGCCCGAGGACTTCGCGGAGAGCCTGCAGGGCGGCTGACGGCACCGGGAACGCGAAAGGCGGAGCGGGCCGCCCGGCCCGCTCCGCCTCGATCAGGGTCCGCGCGGCCTTCAGCGGCCGCTGGGCGCCGCACCGCTGCCGGTGGTGCCGTTTCCGCTGCCGCTGCCGGCGGGCGAGCCCGCGGTGCTGGTCGAGGGGCCGCCGCTGGCGCCGGGGGGCGGCGCACCGGCGCCCGGGGCCATGGTGCCCGAGCCGCCCATGGTGCCCGAACCGCTCATGGTGCCGCCGGTCGATCCCGCCGTGCCCGCGCCGCTGCCCGAATTCACGGTGCCGCCCGCGCTGGGCCCGGCGCCCGGGCTGCCGGTCTGGGCGAAGGCGGTGCCGCCGAGAGGCAGGATCAGGCAGGTGGCGAGCGCGAGAATCTTGTACGACATCAAGTTTCCTCCTGGTTTCTATACGGGAGCAACGGTGTCGCGGCCGGCTTGTTCAATATCGATCGCTGCAGCCGCAGGTTCGGGCCGCCCCCGGGCGGCATCGCAGGGCGGCCCTGATCGCCCCTTCCATCCTCCCCCGTGCCGCCCGGCGCTTTGACACGGGGGAAGGCATCGCGGACACGGTAGAAAGGCATCGCAGGCACGGGAAAGGCATGGCGCGACCCGCCGGCGCCGACGGGGAGCCCCGCCGCATGATCGAGCCCAAACCGGTCTTCGACGACCTCACCGCCTTCCACCTCGCCCGCGGCATCGCGCGCTGGGGCTGGACCGTGGGGGCGCACAGCTACGGCAATCCGCGGGTGCTGGAGCCGGAATCGGCCCGGCTCCACATCGGCCGGTTCTGCTCGATCGGGCCGAACGTCACCATCGCGCTCGGCAACCACCGCACCGACCTCGTCACCACCTATCCGTTCAAGGCGCTCGCCGCCTTCTGGCCGAACGCGGCGGCCGGCGCGCACGACCACGCCACCCGCGGCGACGTCGTCCTCGGCGACGAGGTCTGGCTCGGGGCCAACAGCATGATCCTGTCGGGCGTCACCATCGGCAGCGGCGCCGTGGTCGGCGCGGGCGCGGTGGTGCGCCGCGACGTGCCGCCCTACGCCCTCGTCACCGGAAACCCGGCGACCGTCCTGCGCTACCGCTTCGATCCGGAGACCATCGCGCGCCTGCTGGAGGTGTGCTGGTGGGCCTGGGACGACGCCCGGATCGCGGACCACCTGCCGCTGATCCTCGGCGCCGACATCGCGGCGTTCCTGGCCCGGGCCGAGGCCGCGCCGAAGCGCCCGCGCCGGCCGCGAAAGCCGAAACCCGCCGGATGAGCGCCGGCCGGCGTGCGAGCCGCGCCGTTGCGCGCGGGGGCCGGTTCTCGCTATCCCTCCCGGCACCACCCCCGGCCGCCGCAGCCCGGCACGAAGGACCGAATGCAAGCCGCACCGACGCCCACGGACATCCTCGCCACGCTGGTGGCGTTCGACACCACCAGCGCGCTGACGAACCTGCCGCTGGTCGACTGGGTCCAGGATTTCGCGGGCTCGCACGGCGCCGCGGTCGAGCGGGTGATGGACGAGACGGGGGAGAAGGCCGCCCTGTGGATCACGGTCGGGCCGGCCGGCGTGCCGGGCTACGTGCTCTCCGGGCACAGCGACGTGGTGCCGGTGGCCGGCCAGGACTGGAGCCACGACCCGTTCCGGCTGACCGAGGCCGACGGCCGGCTCTACGGGCGCGGCACCTCGGACATGAAGGGGTTCGTCGCCGTCTGCCTCGCGCTCCTGCCGGAGATGGCGGCGGCGCCCCTCGTCCGGCCGCTCCACCTGGCCCTGTCCTACGACGAGGAGGTCGGCTGCCTCGGCGTGCGCCCGCTGATCGCGCGGATGCGGGCGATGGGCCTCGCGCCGCTGGGATGCTTCGTCGGCGAACCGACCGGGATGGCGGTCGTCACCGGGCACAAGGGCAAGCACGCCGCCCGCGTCACCTTCCGCGGCAAGGCCTGCCACTCGGCGCTGGCGCCGGCCGGCGTCAACGCGGTCGAGTACGCCGCGCGCTTCATCCTCCACGTCAGGCAGATGGCCGACGCGCTGGCGGCGTCCGGCGCGCGCGATCCGCTCTACGACGTGCCCCACACCACCGGGCTCAGCAGCGTCGTCCACGGCGGCACCGCCCTCAACATCGTGCCGGACCGCTGCAGCGTCGACTTCGAGTTCCGGGCCATCGGCGCCGACGATGCCGGTGCGCTGGCCCGGCGCGCGATCGCCTTCGCAACCGAGACCCTCGCCGCGGAGATGGCCGCGCGCGATCCCGCCTGCGGCGTCGCGGTCGCCCCGCTGATCGATTATCCCGGCCTCGAGACCGCGGCCGATTCCGCGCTGGTGACGCTGGCCAAGCGGCTCGCCGGCCGCAACGGCCACGCCAAGGTCTCGTTCGGCACCGAGGGCGGGCTGTTCCAGGCGCTCGGCGACGTGCCGGCGGTGGTGGTCGGCCCGGGCTCGATCGCCCGCGCCCACAAGGCCGACGAATTCATCACGCTCGCCGAGCTCGACGCCTGCGCCGCCTTCGTGCGCCGGCTGATCGCGGAGAGCTGCGCCGGGTGAAGGGCCGCTCAGGCGGCGCAGGACGCGCGCCTGGGTCGATCCGGCGATCGACGCGGCGTCGGGCGGCCCTATCTGTCCGACCGAAGCATTCGATCGCGCATCCTTCCCGCCGTCATTCCGGGGCGCCGCAGGCGAGCCCGGAATCCAGATCCGCCGACGGAGCAAGCCGGGTCACACCCGGCTGCTCTGGATTCCGGGCTCTGCTTCGCAGCTCCGGAATGACGTTCGGGGGACGGTCGGCGAAAGGATGCGCTCTCCGACAGGAAACCCCATGCGCCAGAACAAGCTCGGCCGGACCGGCCTCTTCGTCTCGGAACTCTGCCTCGGCACGATGACCTTCGGCGGCGGGGAAGGGATGTGGCGGCAGATCGGCGCGCTCGACCAGGCGGAGGCCGAGCGCCTCGTCGGCCGCGCGATCGATGCCGGGATCAATGTCGTCGACACCGCCGACGTCTACGCCGAGGGCCTGTCCGAGCAGATCACCGGCCAGGCGTTGAAGGCCCTCAAGGTGCTGCGCGAGAACGTGGTCGTCGCGACCAAGGCCTACGGCCCGACGGGGCCGGGCGCGAACAGCCGCGGGGCCTCGCGGGTGCATCTGCTCGACGCGGTGAAGGCCAGCCTGAAGCGGCTGCAGCTCGACCACATCGACCTCTACCAGATCCACGGCTTCGACCCGGCGACCCCGATCGAGGAGACGGTGCGGGCGCTCGACATCCTCGTCCAGCACGGCCACGTCCGCTACGTCGGCGTCTCGAACTGGGCGGCCTGGCAGATCGTGAAGGCGCTCGGCATCTCCGAGCGCGAGGGGCTGGCCCGCTTCGAGAGCCTGCAGGCCTACTACACGCTGGCCGGCCGCGACCTCGAGCGCGAGATCGTGCCGATGCTCCGGAGCGAGCGCCTCGGCCTGATGGTCTGGAGCCCGCTCGCCGGCGGCCTGCTCTCGGGCAAGTATTCCGGCGACGCCGCCGGCGAGGGCCGGCGCGCCGCCTTCGACTTCCCGCCGGTCGAGCGCGGCCGCGCCGAATCCTGCATCGACGCGATGCGGCCGATGGCGGCCGCCCGCAACGTCTCGATCGCGCAGATCGCGCTGGCGTGGCTGCTGCACCGGCGCGTGGTGTCGAGCGTCATCGTCGGCGCCAAGCGCCTCGACCAGCTCGACGACAACATCGCCGCGACGCAGATCGAGCTGAGCGAACCCGAGCTCGACGCCCTCGACGCGGTCAGCGTGCTGCCGCGCGAATATCCGGGCTGGATGTTCGAGACGCAGGGGGCGCGGGCCAAGCAGCTGGCCGAGGCCGGGCGCAGGAATGCGCGCTAGCGAGAACCGACGGGTGCCGGCCGGCGATCTCCGCATCCCGGCCGCCATTGCCACGGCGGGGGTCGAGGCCTAGCTCGTGCGGGCCCCCTGAGAGGGCCGGCGCCGGGAATACCGGCGCGCGCCGCCTATCGTCGGAGACGCCCATCATGATCCGGACCCTCGCTCTGCCCGTCCTCGCGCTCGTCGCCGGCACGGTGCCGGGCTACGCCATCGACGTCGCCAAGACCGCCACGGTCGCCGCCCCGCCCGCCAAGGTCTGGCAGGCCATCGGCGACTTCTGCGGCATCGGCGACTGGCACCCGGCGGTGGAGAAGTGCGCGCTGTCCGAGAAGGACGGCATGAAGGTCCGCACCCTCTCGCTCAAGGGCGGCGGCACCCTCGTCGAGGAGCAGGTCTCCCGCGACGACAAGGTGATGAGCTACACCTACACGATCCTGTCCGGCCCGCTGCCGGTCTCCGACTACAAGTCGACGCTCTCGGTGGCGCCGGACGGCACCGGCTCGAAGCTGAGCTGGACCGGGACCTTCAACGCCAAGGGCGCCCCGGACACCGTCGCCACCGACGCGATCTCCGGCATCTACGAGTCGGGCCTGAAGGCCATCGCCGACAAGGCGAAGTAGGCCGGTTCGGTCGACGAACGAGCTGTTCCCTCCCCCCTCTGCGGGGGAGGGTGGCCCGCGAAGCGGGTCGGGAGAGGGGAACGACCTCTCTGGACAACGCGCTCCCCTCTCCCGACCCTCGCTGACGCGAGGCCCACCCTCCCCCGCAGAGGGGGGAGGGAAACCGCGATCACGCGAACGG
>NZ_JAKSYR010000138.1:0-220 GCF_022829705.1 Methylobacterium sp. E-025 | reverse complement strand
CGCACCCGTCTCAGGATCGTTGGAGGGCCGTCCGGGCGGCCTGTCGTGGTTCTGTCGTCGAAATCGGAGAAAGTTCCGTTTTGGCTGTTGACGGGCTGCTGGGTGGTCCGTATACCCCTGTTCATCGAGACGGGGCGGCGGCGACGCGGTTCTGGACTTGGTCCACCGACATGACGAGCGATGGGGCAGCTGGCGAGAGCCGGGTGGCCTGGTGTTTGTG
>NZ_JAKSYR010000135.1:0-98555 GCF_022829705.1 Methylobacterium sp. E-025 | reverse complement strand
CCGCCGCACGGTGACGAGCGTCCTGCGCATCCTGGGTCGTGCGCAGGAGCGACGGTTCGTGAACGTCCATCGCATACTGTCCGCCTCCCGCCCACGCCGATCGTAGCATCCTCCGCCAACCTGCCGCGAAGGAGACCTTTGGAGGGTCCGAGAAGGGTCGTGAGCGGTCCCAGGGGCTATGTCCGCTTCGATGCATCCGCTCTCCGGAAGCGGACGAGCAGGAAACCACCCTACCCGGTCATAGATGTCAGCGTCAGGAATAGCCTGTAAGCGGAAATTGCGGCCGCATCCTCGTGCCGCAAACGGCTTTTACGCACACGGCTGATTGCATTAAAGCGAGTTCTCTTTCGGAACGCAGGTAAAGCGTTTTAAACAATCTTGACTGTCGCATTGTATAATCAACACTTTCGGGCGCATATCAGCTTTTATATTATAATTAATATTGCGCCGATCAAAGCCCAATACGAATCGTCCTGTCGTATTCTATAGGGCCGACGGCTGTCTTGGATGGAACGCTGCGCAAGGACCGTCGGTCGGCGCCGCTTCCATCATTCTCTTCAAGTCTATCGGAAGAACAAGTCGATCGATGACATTTTTGAGCATTAACAGGGTTTGGCCCTTATTGTAACGCTTGATTTCAGAACGCCTTTCCTTGCTTTCATGGCCGATGAGCTCTTCCACGAATTCTCGCTGAACCCCGACATTGCAAAGAAGCGTTGTCACCGTGTGCCGGAAGGAATGAAACACCACCTCATTACGCACGCCGTATTCCGATTTGAAGCGCTGAAACCACTTTCCGAAGGCGCTGCCAGATGACGCGCTGTCGCCGTCGTCGAGATCATCCTGTTGCTCGGGGCCTTCATCGCCCTCCGGCAAGAGCAATTTATGCTGTCCTCGTCCGTGTACCAACGCTTCAAGCAAGCCCAGCTTCAGCAGATTTTGATGAAGAGGGACCCAGCGGGCACTGCCCTCCGCTTTCAGCTCGAGGGTTCGTTCCGTCAAATTGAAGTACCAAATACCGGTCTCTGCATCCTGCACGACGTGCCGCACGCGGAGCTGGAAGAGTTCGCCACGACGCATACCGCTGTGACAGCCGATCAGGACGCCCCAGTACCGCTCGTCGCGCAGGACGTTCGGTCCCGGCCTTTTCCAGCTCCGACGACTTCGAACACCCGTGAACAAGGGTGCATTCAGAACGGCCGCGAGTTCGGTCTGATCCCACATCGGCCGTTCGTCTCGCGCTCTATGGAGCTTTCCTCGCGCGCGCTTCAGGTTGATGTGCAGACCTTCGAAGATCGAGGGGAGACCCTTGGCGACGACTTCGTTGGTCTGGGCCCAAGGCCAGATGCCCGACAAGGCGGCCAGGTGCCGATTGAAGGTTTGCGGCTTCAGTCGATCGATCCCGGGCTTGCCGCTGCAATGGTCGATCAAGCCACGGATGCCGCACCGGCGCTGGATGTCGCGCCACTCGGTGTTCTTGTCGTAGTTGGCCGGCAACGCGAGCAGAGCACGCTTGAAGGCAGCCCCATCCGCCGACCCATAGGCGCTCAGCGGCTTGTCCCCGCAGATCTCGACGAACATGCGTCCCGTCGACCGGGCTTGCCGTTCATTCGACGCTTTCCAGTCACCGCTGTCGACGCGGTCCCGCGCATAAATCGCCCAGCTCTCGCTAAAAAGGTTTTGTGCCCCGCGCAGCATCGCGGGTTCTGGTGCCCTGGGCTGGGAGAGCGGAGCCGGTGCGATCGTACGACGGGTCGTCGTGTGCCGAGGGTGGTGAGGCAGAACGACGTCGCGGAGAAAGGTCAGCTTATCCTCGGTGATCGTGATGTCGGCGTCGAGCAAGGCGCGGCAAAGCGCGTTTGCATGGGGGTACGAGTCGAGGTCGATCTCGTTGCGCGCAGCGAGATCCTTTGCGGTGTCGCGAACGGCCGTAAAATTGTTGAGTGATCGGTCGCGCTTCAGGCCGTTCAATCGGCTCTCATAAAGGTCGAGCCATTCGGCTGGGTCATTAAGGGTCCCCTTCGGAGCGTCCGGGGCGGGATCGCTGCTATCGTCGATCTCGTCTTCGCAGGCCGGGCTGTCGGACGGAGGGAGATCCTCGAGTTCCGGAAAGTGCCCAATGGTGGCGAGCAGGCCATCGTGCTTGAGAGTCTCGGATTCGAGGTACTCTTCCGCGAGCCGAGCGATATCGGCGCGCGTGAGAGACCGGTTGAAACGGACGAGGGTGAACAAGGTCTCTGTCCCATCCCACAGGCGTTGCGCCATCCGACGAGCCTCGCCGGGCGTGGCGTGGCCGAGAGAGCGCAGGATCTCACACTGGCCGAACCGCTGGCGCAGGTCACGGGGGATGATACGGCGAAAAAAGACCGTTTGTCGGCGACGGCGGAGGTGGGTGCGAGACAAGGCAGGAATCCCTGCCGTCCGGACAAGTGGACCTCCCGAGTGGACCTGGACGGAGCGGTCGGCCCGGGCGGGTCCGAAAACAGCCGAGAAATCAACGGTCGGCTAAGAATCCTGGGCCTTTGGCTGGGGCGCCAGGATTCGAACCTGGGAATGGCGGTACCAAAAACCGCTGCCTTACCACTTGGCGACGCCCCACCAGAGGACGGCGCTGTCTAGACGCGGATGCGCGGACAGGCAACTGGTTTGACGGGGGCGGTGGAGAGGCGCGCGATGGGCGGCAGGGTGGCTTTGGTGACGGGGGCGGGGTCCGGCCTCGGGCGGGTCGTGGCGTTGGCGCTCGGGCGGGCCGGCTATGCCGTCGTGCTGGCCGGGCGGCGGCGCGCGGCTCTGGACGCGGTGGCGGGCGAGATCGGCGCCGCGCTCGTCGTCGAGGCCGACGTCACCGATCCGGCCTCGGTGGATCGGCTGTTTTCCCGCGTGGCGGCGGCGCATGGCCGGCTCGACCTCTTGTTCAACAATGCCGGCACCTTCACGCCGGCCGCCGCCATCGACGCGGTTTCGCTCGAGGATTGGCGCGCCAGCGTCGACACCAACCTCACCGGCGCGTTCCTGTGCACGCAGGGCGCGTTCCGGATGATGAAGCGGCAGGATCCCCGCGGCGGCCGGATCATCAACAACGGCTCCGTCTCGGCCCACGTGCCGCGGCCGCACTCGGCGCCCTACGCGGCCACCAAGCACGCGGTCACCGGGCTGACGCGCGCGACCTCGCTCGACGGGCGGCCCTACGACATCGCCTGCGGCCAGATCGACATCGGCAACGCCGCCACCGAGATGACCGACGGGTTCGCCGCCGGCGTCCGGCAGGCCGACGGGTCGATCCGGCAGGAGCCGGTGATGGATGCGCGGCACGTCGCCGAGGCCGTTCTCTACATGGCCGGGTTGCCGCTCTCGGCCAACGTCCAGTTCATGACGCTGACCGCCACGGCGATGCCGTTCATCGGCCGCGGCTGAGCCGGTCGCTTCGCCCGCGCGTCTTTGCCAAGCGGCGGCCGGGCGCCTAGAGGAGGGCGCAAAGGTCGGTCGCCCCGTTCGAAGGGTGTGCAGGCCCGCCCGAAACTCCACGACACCGACCCCGGATGCGGGTCCGAGAGCCGTTTTGACGATGCTGATGCAGCCGCAGACCAAGACCGAGGCGAGGCCGCCCGCCGATCCGGTGGCGCGGCGGCGCACCTTCGCGATCATCTCGCACCCGGATGCCGGCAAGACCACGCTGACGGAGAAGCTGCTGCTGTTCGGCGGCGCGATCCAGCTCGCGGGCGAGGTCAAGGCCAAGCGCAACCGCGTCTCCACCCGCTCGGACTGGATGGGCATCGAGAAGGAGCGCGGCATCTCGGTCGTCACCTCGGTGATGACCTTCGAGTACGGCGACTGCGTCTTCAACTTGCTCGACACGCCGGGCCACGAGGATTTTTCCGAGGACACCTATCGCACCCTCACGGCGGTCGATTCCGCGGTGATGGTCATCGACGCCGCAAAAGGCATCGAGGCGCGGACGCGAAAACTGTTCGAGGTGTGCCGGCTGCGGGACATCCCGATCGTCACTTTCGTGAACAAGCTCGACCGCGAGGCGCGCGAGCCCTTCGAGCTGCTCGACGAGATCGAGAAGACGCTGGCGCTCGACGTCGCGCCGATCACCTGGCCGATCGGCCGCGGCCGCAACTTCGCCGGCACCTACGAGCTCGGCGGCAACCGGGTCCGCCGCTTCGACGCGGCCGACGACGCCGGGACGGAAGCGGTCGCCGGCTTCGCCGATCCGCTGTTCGACCGGCTGCTCACCGAGAACGGCGAGGCCGATGCCTGGCGCGAGGAGGTCGAGCTCGCCGAGGGCGGGCTGAAGGCCTTCGATCTCGAGGCGTTCCGCGAGGGCCATCTCTCGCCCGTCTTCTTCGGCTCGGCCCTGCGCAATTTCGGCGTGCGCGACCTCATCGACGGGCTCGCCCGCTTCGCGCCGCCGCCGCGCGGGCAGGATTGCGACAAGCGTACCGTCGCCCCGACCGAGCCGAAGATGACCGGCTTCGTCTTCAAGATCCAGGCGAACATGGATCCGAACCACCGTGACCGCATCGCCTTCATGCGGGTCTGCTCCGGCCAGCTCCGGCGCGGGATGAAGGCGAAGCTCGTGCGCACCGGCAAGCCGATGTCGCTCTCGGCCCCGCAATTCTTCTTCGCGCAGGACCGCGCCATCGCCGACGAGGCCTTCGCCGGCGACGTGGTCGGCATCCCGAACCACGGCACGTTGCGCATCGGCGACACGCTGACCGAGGGCGAGGACATCGTCTTCCGCGGCGTGCCGAGCTTCGCCCCCGAATTGCTGCGCCGGATCAAGCTCACCGACGCGATGAAGGCGAAGAAGCTGCGCGAGGCGTTGCAGCAGATGGGCGAGGAGGGCGTCGTCCAGGTCTTCGTGCCGCAGGACGGCTCGGGCGCGATCGTCGGCGTGGTCGGCGCGCTGCAGCTCGACGTGCTGAAGGAGCGGCTCCAGGGCGAGTACGGCCTGCCGATCGACTACGACGCGACGCGCTTCTCGGTCTGCCGCTGGGTCGCGTCGGATTCGGAGGCCGAGCTCGACAAGTTCATCGATTCGCACGGCTCGGCCATGGCGAAGGACCTCGACGGCGCCCCAGTGTTCATGGCGACCACCGCGTTTTCGCTGCGCTACGAGGAGGAGCGCTACCCGGCGGTGCGCTTCACCGACATCAAGGACTACCAGAAGCGCCAGGCCTGAGCGCCGGCGCGGATCGGCCGCCGGCGCAGGATCAGTACTTGCCCAGCATCGGGAAATCGACGCTGAGCGTCGATTCCGAGGCCATCGGCGCCTCGCGCTTGCGCGGCTTGCGGTTGAGGACCTGCTTCAGCTTGGTCTTCAGCACCGCCATGTCGAACGGCTTGAGGATGAAGGCGTCGGCCCCGGCCTGGTGGGCGACGTTGATGTCCTCGAAGTTGAACGACGTCTCGGTCAGGATGAAGGGTGTGTTCATCAGCGCGTCGTCGGCGCGAATCTCGCGCAGCAGGCTGATGCCGTCCATCGGCTCCATGTCGAGGTCGGAGATGACGAGGGCGTATTTCCGCTCGCGCAGCCGCTCCAGCGCCACGACGCCGTCGGTCACGCCCTCGACATCCGGGAAGCCGATGCGATTCATCAGCATCACGATGAGGCGCAGGAGCTTTTCCTGGTCGTCAATGATGAGGATCGGTGGCGTCTCGGTCATGACATCGTCTGCGGCATGGAGCGGGCCGTGGGTTCAAGGTCCGATCGCGAGATTGGGTGAAAGGGATGAAAAAACTGCTCTCTTCCATCCCGGAGATTGCACCGGAATGAAATGACCCGCCTTAGATGAAGAGGTGGTCGATGCCCTGCTTGGACATCTCCTCGGCCTGAAGCGCGAGCGCCAGCGCGTGGATCGAGCTCGCCTTGGGCGTGCCGCGCTGGAACATCGGCAGCAGGTTCGCCTTGGCGAAGTGCGGGTCGGTCGTCGACGAGCGGATGCTGCTGCGGCAGGAATTGACGAACTCGCGCTTGGTGATCTCGCGCCATTCGCAGATCTGCACGTCGCGGTGGCGGTCGTCGGCGAAGATGCGGTTGAAGGTCTCGTGCACCGAGGTGCGCTCACCCTCGATCACCTGCGCGGCGAAGTTCTGCTCCACCAGCAGGAAGCTGGTGATCACCGAGAACTCGTTCTTTTTCTGCGCGTGCCGGGTGATCTCGCCGACCTGGCCGGTGCGGACCTGCACGTCCGACGACAGGGTCAGGCGCGAGAAGTAGATCAGGTGGACGAGGCTCGTTCGTTTGGCACGCATGTGGGTCCCGAGTCCCGCGGACGACGTCGGGTTCTACCGCGCCAACGATAAGGGCCGGTAAACGCTGCCGCAGCCGGCAGAAGCTGCCGGGTCGGCGGACCGGAACGGCGGGTTTCTGCCGGGTTCGGCGACGGCAGCTCAACGATATCAAGGGCTTAGCCCTGGCACGGCGGTTGCGCGCCGATCCCCGATCAGGCGACCGCCACATGTGCGTCGCCGACCCGGGAAAGACGGCGCGCCATGGACATCTTCACCGCGTTGCAGACGGCGGTCTCGGGCCTGAAGGCCCAGTCCTACGCCATCGACAACATCTCCGGGAACATCGCGAACTCGCAGACCACCGGTTACAAGCGCATCGACACGAGCTTCGTCGACCTGCTCGCCGAGCAGACGCCGAAGCATGAGGTCGCCGGCACGGTGCTGGCCCAGTCGCAGCTGACCAACAGCCTCCAGGGCAACATCGCCTCGTCGACCGTCGCGACCAACATGGCGGTCAACGGCGACGGGTTCTTCACCGTCCAGGCCAAGACCGGGGACGCCAACGGGCAGGCCGCCTTCTCCGGCACGCCGGTCTATACCCGGCGCGGCGACTTCGCCCCGGACAAGGACGGCTTCCTCGTCAACGGCGCCGGGAGCTACCTGCAGGGCCAGAACTACGATGCGGTGACGGGCCAGGTCTCGAGCTCCGGCCCGATCAAGATCGCCAACCAGACGCTGGCGGCGAAGCCGACCACCACGATCACCTACGGCGCGAACCTGCCGGCGACGCCGGCCACGACCAACGCGTCCAAGGCCGGTGGATCCGCGCTCTACACGCCGGAGGACGCCAACGGGCTCCCGGACACCAGCGCGCTCGTCACCGCGACCGACGGCACCGCCACGGCGAACAAGCAGGTCAGCGCCGGAAACGCTCCCGCGTTCGTCAACAGCAGCATCGCCGGCCCGTCGCTGACCGCCTACACCACGACCGGCGCACCGGTTCAGGTCACCACCCGCTGGGCGAAGATCCAGGACGCCAAACTCGCGGATGCGACCACGACGCCGGCGACCGCGGCCCAGCCGGCGATCTGGAACCTGTTCTACGCCGCCGACAGCTCGGCCGACCAAACCAAGAGCGCCTGGACCAACGCGGGCAGCGGCTTCACCTTCGACAACAGCGGACAGCTGATCCAGCCCTCCGGCGGCGACGCGACGATCACCGACATGACGGTGAACGGGACCAATCTCGGCAGCATCAACATCGCCTTCGACAAGACCACGCTGACCCAGTACGCCGCCGCGTCCGGCGCGGTGACCACGAACGCCCTGACGCAGGACGGCTACGCAGCCGGAACCCTAAACTCCGTCTCGGTCGGGACCGACGGCAGCATCATGGGCGCCTTCTCGAACGGCTCCTCGGTGAAGCTCGCCTCGGTCGGCATCGCGCGCTTCATCAATCCGGACGGGCTCAAGCCGCTGTCGAACGGGACCTACGCGCAGACGCTCGATTCGGGCGTGCCGCTGGCCGGCCTCGACGGGTCCACGATCGTGGGCGCCAGCGTCGAATCGTCGAACACAGACATTGCAAGCGAATTTTCAAAGATGATCGTTACCCAACAGGCGTACTCGGCCAACACGAAGGTGATGTCGACCGCGCAGACGATGATGTCGGACCTGCTCAACATCATCCGCTGAGGTCATGTCATCCGCACGCGGCAGTGAGAGAGGACCTCCGGCGCCATGGCTCTGAACGCCCTCCAGACGGCCACCGCCGGCCTCAAGGCGACGCAGACCGCCATCGGTCTGGTCTCGCAGAACGTCGCCAACGCGAGCACCGCCGGCTACGTCAAGCGGACGATCACCACAATCTCGTCCGGCGTCGGCAATTCCGGCGTGTCGACCGGGACGATCACGCGCAGCTTCGACGCCGCCGCCCTGAAGCAGCTCCGCCTCGAGACCGCCGGCTCCGCCTATACCAGCACCAGGGCCGACATCGCGGGGCAGGTCGACACGCTGTTCGGCACGCCGGGCAGCGCGACCGCGCTCGACGGCCTGGTCAACACCTTCACCGGCTCGCTTCAGACCTTGGCCGCGAACCCGACCTCGGCCGCCGCCCGCACGACGGTGCTCAACGCCGCCTCGGGCCTCGCCGGCAGCATCAACGGCATCGCGACGAGCGTCCAGGCCCTGCGCAGCGGCATCGAGGCGAGCCTCGGCACCCAGACCGCCAGCGCCAGCACGCTGCTGAGCGGCATCGCCGCGCTCAACGTGAAGATCCAATCGACCACGGACGATTCCACCCTGGCCGACCTGCAGGACCAGCGCGACCAGAAGATCACCGAGCTGTCCGGCTACCTCGACATCCAGACCGCCGACCAGCGCGACGGCACCGTCTCGATCTCGACCAGCTCCGGCGTGAACCTCGTTGCCGGCGGCACGGCGGCGACGCTCAGCTTCGACGGCCGCACCACCCTCGGGCCCAACTCGGCCTATTCGAACGATCCATCGAAGCGCAGCGTCGGCACCATCACGGCAACGACGCCCGGCGGCGGCAAGATCGACCTCGGCGAGCCGGGCGTGCTGCGCTCCGGATCGATCGCCGCCAACCTCGAGCTTCGCGACACGACGCTGCCGCAGGTGCAGCGCCAGCTCGACGACCTCGCCGCCGGGATGGCGAGCGCGCTCACCGACACCAGCACGACCGGCACCGCCAGCGGGGCGGGCACGGCGATCGACCTCACCGGGATGCAGCCCGGCAACACGCTGACCCTCACGGTGAAGGCCGCGAACGGGTCGATGCGCAACGTCATCCTGATCGCGTCGAAGGACGACTCGACGTCGGTCGACCCGAGCCTGACCGACGACGGCACCGCGCTGGCGCAGACCTTCGACGTCACCAAGGGCCTCGCCGGCGTCCAGCTTGCGCTGGGGAAGCTCGGCGGCGGCTATGGCTCGGCGCTGTCCGCGACCGCCAGCGGCTCGACCGTCACGGTGTCGGGCAGCGGCGGCCTCAGCGTGGTGGCCGCCACGGCGACGAAGACCGCGCCGACGAGCGCGACCGACTTCTCCACCGCCTACCCGCAGATCGCGCTGTTCGTCGACGGATCGGGCAAGGGCCTGTTCACCGGGTCGTTCGATGCCGGCTCGCAGCTCACCGGCTTCGCGCAGCGCATCACCGTCAACCCGGCCCTCGGCGCCAACACCGCGGCGCTGACGGCGCCGGGACCGGCGAACACCGGGTCGAGCGCCACGCGGGCGCAATTCGCCTACGACGCGCTGACCACCGCGCAGCAGACCTTCTCGTCGTCTAGCGGGATCGGCGGGGTCGCCGCGCCCTACGCGACCAGCGTGACCAGCTTCGCGCAGGACATCATCGCCGCGCAGGGAGCGGCGGCCGCCAACGCGTCCAGCCTCGATTCGGGCCAGAGCGTCGCGCTCTCGACCGCTCAGGGCCGGTTCGCGAAGTCGGCCGGCGTCAGCGTGGACGAGGAGATGTCGAACCTCATCGCCCTGCAGACCGCCTATTCCGCGAACGCCCGGGTGCTCACCGCCGCCCGCGACATGCTCGACACCCTCCTGCGGATCTGAGGGACAGCCCATGACGACGATCAGCCCCTTCGCCGCCGGCAGCTACCTGACGACGCGGTCGACCTCGCAGCTCCTCGCGATGAAGAGCCAGCTCGACGCCCTGACGACGCAGCTCTCCACCGGGCGCACGGCGGAGACCTATGGCAGCCTCGGCGCGGGGCGGAGCAGCAGCCTCACGGCGCGCGCCACGCTGAGCGCGCTCGACGGCTACGATGCCGGGATCGACGCCGCGCAGACGCGGGTCCAGCTGGCCTCCACCAGCCTGCAGCAGATCACGACGCTGACGAGCGACCTGCGCCGCGGCATCGCCACGAATCCGCAAGGCGTCGGCACCACCGTCACCGCCCAGCTCGGTCGGGCCGACCTCGACGGCGCCATCGACGCCTTGAGCCAGAGCTCGGCCGGGCAGTACCTGTTCGGCGGCCGGACCACCGACACCGCGCCGGTGAAGTCGACCGACATCATCCTCAACGGCGACAGCACGACGACGCCGAAGCAGGACGGCCTCGCGACCCTGGTCGCGCAACAGAAGGCCGCCGACCTGGGAGCCGACGGCCTCGGCCGGCTCCAGCTCGGCGCGACCAGCGCCGGCAACACGTTCCAGCTGTCGGAGGACCAAGCCGACACCACCGGCGAGACGCGCGCGAATTTCGGGTTCCGCCTCGTTTCGGCGACCGCCACCGGCGCGATCACGGCCGCCGCGACGAACACCGCCACGCCCGCGACGGTGACCGGGCTCGATCATGCGCCGGTCGCCGGAGAGAGCTTCCGCGTGACGGTCAATCTCGCCGACGGCAGCCAGAAATCCTTCGACCTCACGGCGTCCGCATCCGTCCCGGCGGGTTCGACCACCGCGTTCGGCCTGTTCGGATCGCCTGCGGCCGCCGCCGCCGGGCTGAACGCTTTCGCCGCAACGCAGGGCGGCACCGTCGCCAGCGTCCAGAGCGGCAACACGCCGGTCCTGAACGCGACCTTCGGCGGCGGCGCCTATGCGGCCTACGACATCGGCCTGTCGGGCCAGCCCAAGGTCGGCGACAGCATCACGATCGAGCTGGCGCTGCACGACGGCACCAAGACCAGCGTGACGCTCACCGCGGCGGCGAGCGGCACAACGGCCACGACCGGCACCTTCGCCATCGGCGCGGACGCGGCAACCACCGCGGCCAACATGAAGGCGGCGCTGACCACCGCGCTGGGGGCGGCCGCCGCCGGCCCGCTCTCGGCCAGCTCGACCACCCGCGCCGCGGAGGACTTCTTCTCGGCCTCGACCGCCTCCGGCCAGACGCCCAAGCGCATCGATACGTCCGGCGCGACGCCGACCTACAAGGACGCCGCCTCGACCGACACCGTGATCTGGTACCAGGGCGACGCCGCGAGCACCGATCCGCGCGCCACCGCCTCGGTCCGTGCCGGCGCCAATCTCGACGTCCCGGTCGGCGCGCGCGCCAACGAGGTGCCGATCCAGAAGGCGCTCGCGGGCTTCGCCGCGCTCGCCGTCGACGGCATGGCCGATCCGAGCGGCAGCACCGTCACAGGCCGGTACGCGGCCCTGACGAGCCGGACCTCCACCCTCCTGGGCAAGGCCTCGGACGATCCGAGTCTCGAATCGATCGCCGTCGATTTCGGCCTGGCCGCCAGCACCCTGACCTCGGCGAAATCCCAGAACGCGGCGACGCGGCTGACGCTGCAGAACACCGTCGACGGCGTCGAGAGCGCGCCGATCGAGGAGGTCGCTTCCAAGCTGCTGGAGATGCAGAACCGGCTCCAGGCGAGCTACCAGATCACCTCGTCGCTCTCGAAGCTATCGCTGGTGAACTACATGAGCTGACGCCGGCGCAGCGGGACGGATTGATCGTCCTTGATCCGGCGGGCTATCCTGCTTCGGCATGGCGCGGGCACCCGCCCGCTCGCCATCGGATCGCGCACGCCCCCGCATGGCCCGACGCGCTGGGCAGGGGACGTGTGGGCCGATCGAACCGCCGGGGGCCGCGATGCGTGAACAGGGAAGGCCGGCGGCGGGGCAAGGCGTCGTCGGGCAATCGCATCGCATCGCCGGCGTCATCCTGATCGCTGCGATCGGGCTGTCGCCGTGCGAGGCCCGCGAATGGGAGAAGGCGCCGCCCAAGGCGACGTCTCAGCCGTGCCCGGGATACGGCACCGGTTTCGTGCGCGCACCGGGCAGCGCGACCTGCATGCGCCTGTCGGGCCGCGTCCGCGCCGGCGCCGACCTGAGCGCCGGCCGCGAGGTCGCCGTCGCCCCGATGGCGGCGGGGCGCTTCGCGATCGACACCCGCACCGAATCCGATCTCGGGCCGGTCCGCACCTTCGTCCGGATCGGCAACGGACGGCCGTGAGAGATCTACAGGGTGCGTGAGAACGAGAGCGGCCCGCTGGCGTTGCCGCGGCCGTAGGGGGAGGGCGCCCGCGACGGCTGGCCGTAGACGCTCGGGGTGTTGGCGCGGCCGAGGTCGGCGGCGAGCGACTTGATCAGCCCCTCGGAGACCGTCCGCGCCGTGCCGAGCACCGCCTGGTTGGCCTCGACGGCCTGCGCGAAGCGACGATGGGCGCCCTTCAGCAATTCGACGCCCGCCGGCGCGAAGCGCGCCAGCGCGACCGCGTTGGCCTTAGCCACCTCGAGCCCCTGAAGGTAGGCGCCGGCCAGGGCCGCCTTGGCCTCCGCCTCGGCCAGACCCTCGCGCAGGCGGCCGACGCGGACATGGCCGGTCTCGGCGGCGAGCACGGATTCCAGCGCCTGCATGGTGGACATCACCTCGGCGACGAGGGCGTCGGCGCCGGCACGGTCGGAGACGCGGAAGGCGGGATTAAGTGGCATGGGCCGCCCCCGCGCCGGCACCGGCGCCGCCCTGCATCTTCATCATCTCGGAAAACACCTGGTTGGCGATGCCGACGCCGCCGCTCTTCATGATCTGGCCGGCATATTCCTTGGTCAGCATCGAGCGGTAGACGCCGCCGCCGGTGCCGTTCTCGCCGAGGGGCCCGTCGGTCCCCTCCGACTGGGTCAGCCGGTCGAGGGACGATTCCAAGAACATCGACTCGAAGTCGTTCGCGGTCTTGCGCGCCTTCTTCGTGGCGGCCTCCGTCGAGGCCTGGGCGGTCTTCGAGGTCGTGTCGGCCACGGCGCCGGTGATGGCCTTGCCGACGCCGATGGCGGCGGAGACCGCGAAGGTTGCGAGCGGTAGCATCGTCTAGTGTCTCCGGAGCTTGGGGGAGGGGGGCATCACATCAGCTCGATGTCGGCCTGCAGCGCGCCCGCGGCCTTGATCGCCTGCAGGATCGAGATCAGGTCGCGCGGGCCGACGCCGAGGGCGTTGAGGCCGTCGACGAGGTCGCGCAGGGTCACGCCCTCCTTGACCAGGGCGAGCTTGTTGCCGTCGCCGGTGTCGACCTTCACGCCGGTGCGCGGCACCACCGTGGTGCGCCCGTTCGAGAGCGGGGCCGGCTGGCTGACCTGCGGCTGCTCGGTGATCGTGACGGTGAGGTTGCCCTGGGCGATCGCCACCGTAGAGACGCGCACGTCGCGGCCCATCACGATGATCCCCGAGCGCTCGTCGACCACCACCCGGGCGGTCTGGTCCGGCTCGACCTTGAGCTGCTCGATCTCGGTGATCAGGCGGATCATGTTGCCGTTGTACTTGGCCGGGATCTGGATCGTGACCGTGGCCGGGTCGGTCGGCTCGGCGGTGTCGGAGCCCATGAAGTCGTTGATCGCGGCGGCGATCCGCTTCGAGGTGGTGAAGTCGGGGTTGCGCAGCGACAGCCGCAGCGAGCGGGCGTCGGTGAGCTTGAACGCGATCTCGCGCTCGATGTTGGCGCCGTTGGCGATGCGCCCGTTGGTGGGCACGCCGCGGGTGATCTTGGCGGCATCGCCCTCCGCCGAGAAGCCGGCGATGGCGACGGAGCCCTGCGCCAGCGCGTAGACCTCGCCGTCGGCGCCGAGCAGCGGCGTCACCAGCAGGGTGCCGCCCTGGAGCGACTTCGCGTCGCCGAGCGACGAGACGGTGACGTCGATGCGGGTGCCCTGCGCCGCGAAGGGCGGCAGGCTCGCCGTCACCATCACCGCGGCGAGGTTCTGCGTGCGCATCGTCGCGCCGCGGGTGTTGACGCCGAGGCGCTCCAGCATCGCCTGCAGCGACTGCTTGGTGAAGGGGATGTTGTTCAGGGTGTCGCCGGTGCCGTTGAGGCCGACGACGATGCCGTAGCCGACGAGCTGGTTGGCGCGGACCCCCTCGATCTGCGCGAGGTCCTTCACCCGCGACAGCGCCATCGCCGCCGTGCCGCCGAGCACGAGCAGGGCGGCCGCCAGGACGAGGCGCAGGAGATCGCGGATCTGGGCGTGGCGCTGGGGCATGCCGGGCTTTTCGGGGTTGCGGACCCGCACTCTCCTGCCAGCGCCGTGCCAGGCGGCCGAAAAGCGCAACCCGCTGAAAACGCAGACCTCTCTTCGGACGCGGCGCCTTCGGGACCGATCGTGAGCCGCGCGTTCCCTGCCGACCCGGCAGCTTCTGCCGGGGCTTTTACCGCTCGTTAACCGTGTCGAACCGACACTCGGCACAGGCCCCTCCGGCCCGTCGGGAGCGATCGAAGCGATGCGTGTCGAGAATCGTCCGGGACCTCTCGGGACGACCTCCGTCGGAGGCACGCGCAGGGCCGAGTCCGGCCCGAGCTTCCAGGTCGGCTCCGGGCCGGGTGCCCAGCGCACCGCCGGCACGGGCGCGACAACCACGCTCGCCGGCCTTGATGCGATGCTGATGCTGCAGGGCGAGCCGGACACCCCGCACGAGCGCCGCCGCCGCTCGGCGCGGCGCGGTCACGACCTGCTCGACGGGCTCGACCGGCTGAAGGCCTCCCTCCTGTCCGGCCGCGTCGCCACCCACGAGCTGTTGGTCATCGCCGGGCGCCTCTCTGAGCGCGCCGAGACCTGCGGCGATCCCCGCCTCGACGGCCTGATCGCCGACATCGAGCTGCGCGCCGCCGTCGAACTGGCCAAGGTCGAAGCCGCGCGCGGCGTCTGACGCAAATCATCGGGGCTGCCGTCGAACGCGCGATGCGACCCGACCGCGGCGCAGCACGGCGCGTTCGCCCCGGCGCGACCTGGGAACCGGTGACGCCCAGGGTTGACCGCAGGATGGACCCATGGCTCATACCGTCGTCGGCACCCCTGACTCCGTAGCTCAGCTGGATAGAGCAGCCGCCTTCTAAGCGGCAGGTCGTTGGTTCGAGCCCAACCGGGGTCGCCACCGCTCCGTGCGGCCGCAGACGGCGCGAGACGCTGTCGGCATCGGCACCCGATCATCGTCCGGTTCTTCGATTCGGCATCGCGTCGCCTGCCGCCTCTGCCCCGCACCGCATCGTCGACCAGGGCATCTCCGATACCTCCTTCGGACGATCGGGACCGTTGGAAGGGTTCCGCGTGAGGAAAGCCCGCGGGACTTCGCGCCCAATCGCAGAATCGACAATCATCAAAAATTAAGACAAGTCCGCCGCGATTGCGTTACTTGGGTCTCGTCAACTCAGTTCCGACTTGGAGGCACCAATGATCCCTTATCGCGTGAGCGTGCTGGCACCCAACGCCGACGACGACCGAAGCCATAAGGTGATGGTGTTCGGCACCTATGCCGACACCGATGGCGAGGCCTTGCGGACCGTGTCCGGCGCGATGCCGGACGGGTGGCGGGTGGATCGCATTGCCGGTCTTCTGTCTCGGGCCGAGGTCGAACAGCTGCGCCTCGCTCACGGCGAGGTCCGCGAAGTCTCGTCCTTCACCATCGATGGCTTGCTGACGCCCGAGGATGCGCTCTATGCCAGCCAAGAGCGTTCGCGGCCCGAAGCGCCGTGAGTGCCCGGTGAGCCGGATGGCGGGCTCATCGCGGGGCGAACACGGTGATGTTGCTGTTGAGCTGATACGTTCCGGTCGGCGGCGTGTTCACGAAGCGCAGGTAGATCGGGCTCTCGCCGAGGATCGCGCCGAAGGACGGCGTGACCGGCATCGGAAAGCACTTGGCGAGGGCCGCGTCGGCCGCCTCCTGATAGTGCCGCTGCGCCTCGGCATCGCCCTTGAGCTGGCGCGCGATGATGCGCGGCGTGCCGCGGATCGCCCCCGTCTTGTCGAGGCCGAAGCGGTAGGCGAGGAGCGAGCCGTCCGTGCCCGCCGGCACCGTCCAGCACGTCGCGAGGGCGGACCGCATGTCCGCCCAGTTGTTGGCTCGCGCTCGCGCTTCGGGTTCCGCCCCGGCCGGCCCGGCGATGCCGCAGAGCACCGCCGCGGCGGCGGCGAGACGGGCGGGGACGGTTCGCATCGGCGAGCGCTCCTGTGGGAACGGCGCCCCTTCGCGCCATCCGCGTCAACGTGCCGAAGGCCGCTCGGGCTTCACGTCCGTCGCGTTCCGCGCGCCTCACCGCTTTCCCCCTCGGATCAGCCGGAGACCGCCCATGCCCGGCGGCAGGTCGGGCGGACCCGCCCGGTCGAGGTCCGGAAAGTGGGCCTGGCACCTTGGCACGTACTGGTTGCCCCTTCGCGCGCCCGGTCGTTCCCGCCAGGGGCAATCGAGGGCGATGCGCTCCAGCACGTCCGCCAGCGGGGTCTCCGGGCCGAACTTCGCCGCAAGGCGCGCGAGGCGGTAGCTCCCGCTCCGGTGCGGGCAAAGGGTGCAGGCCACCCGGACGACGATGAAGGGGTAGGCCGCGAGGCATGGGACCTCTGGCCGTCTCGGTGGCACCGCATCGACTCCCTGGCTCAACCCACGGTGAGAACGAACAAGGAACGAGGCATGCCACCATTGGTTCGGTCAAGCTCGATCCCGACATGCCTCCGGGATCTGTCCCGGGCTTAGCCGCAGGGCGGGGCGGCGACCGGGTGGCGAACTCGTCCGGCGGATGCTTAGAGACCCGCCCGCCACCGCAGGGATGCCGATGCACTGGCCCGCCGCCTACGCCGACTTCAACGTCTTCCGTCGCCGCCGGAGGCCCGAGCTGCGCTGCGCCGTCCGGCAGGATCGTCCGGTCCCGCGCTTCATCGACGGCGCGATCTGGGAGTTCAGCGGCACGGTGGTGGGCGAGCGGCCGCCGGCCGGCTTCCAGTCGCTGGAGGCCCATGAGGCGATGCTTTCGGCCGGCTACTACCTGTTCCGGTCGCCCGGCGCGCGGAACTGATAGCGGCCCTTCACACCGCGTCCACCTCCTCGAGATCGAGCGTGAGGGTGGCCCGCATGACGACCTTGCCGTTCTGATCCCGGACGATGGCGAGGTAGTCCTGTCGGTCCGAGACGGCGTCGAGCAGCTGGGCCACCCGCCGCATCACCTGAACCAGCCGCGCCTGCGCGGCCGCGATGTCGGGGAGGTCGAAGCCCTGGGTGTCGCGGACGAAGTTCGTTCCGTCGTGAAGGTCGATGTAGAACAGCGGCATCGCGCGCACCTGCCGTCGGCAAGCCCGCTCCGTACTACGCAGGGGGCGGCGTCCGGTACGGATACGTGGTCGCAGGTCGCACCCGGACCGTGGCGTCGTCGGCCGCGGTGAAACCTCCGCAGGATGCTTCGCATCGCGTGCACGGGAGCCGCTTGGCTGATAGGGTGCGCGCCATGGATGATGCACGTCTCGAAGAGGCTCGCGCCCGGCTCCTCACGGTCTCGTCGCTTCCCGACCTGGTGGCCGCCCTGCGGGACACCGCCCGTACGATCGCCGGCGCCGACGGCATCTCGGTGGTGCTGCGGGACGGCGAGTTCTGCCACTACGTCGCCGAGGACGCGATCCGGCCGCTGTGGAAGGGGCGCCGCTTCCGACTGCAGGACTGCATCTCCGGCTGGGTCATGCTGAACAAGCGCCCGGCCGTCGTTCCCTACATCGAAGGCGATCGTCGCCTGCCCGTCGAAGCGTATCTGGCGACGGCGATGTGCAGCCTGGTGATGATCCCGATCGGCGTGCCGGAGCCCGTGGCGGCGCTCGGCGCCTACTGGAGCGCCTGGGTCGAGCCCGACGACGCCACGGTCTCGCGCCTGCAATCGCTCGCCGACATGGCGACGGCAGCCCTCGCGCGCATGCGCCCGGTGGCAGGCGGCGCCCTCCTGGAGCCAGCACTCAGCGCCTGAGCAGGCCCCCCGCATCGGCGTCCCGACGCGTCGCGCAGGATCGAAGCCATGGGCTGCCGGGACGATCCCCGAATAACGCCCGCGCTGTGCCGGAACGTCGCACCCCAACCCTGGGTTAGCAAACGCGTGGTTCACGCCGAAACCAGGGAGAAACGCCATGAAAATCCTCACGCTGGCTCTCGCCGGCACGCTGATGCTCGGGTCCGCCGCCATCGCGGCGGAGGGTGGCTCGGGCACCACCAAGTCCGGGACCATGAACAGCACCGGCCCGAACGACGCCGGTGCCGGGTCGTCCCCGGGCGCGGCCGGAAGCGGCCCGACAACGGGCGCCAAGAGCCGCTCCGGAACGTCCAACAGCACCGGCGCCAACGATGCCGGGGCCGGCTCGACGCCCGGCGCATCCGGGAAGGGCACCGCCGCACCGACCCGCTGAGTCGCGGCCGACCTAAATCGGGTGCCGGGCTCCAGCCCCGGCATCCGCCTGCGATGAGACGCGCCGCCGGTGCGGACTCGACGAACGGTCGAACCTTCGCCACACCCCGCGCGCGATCGCGAAAGCCCGATCCGCCCCGCGGAAGACCGGCCGGCGTGGTGGGCGCCGGGGAACGCACCGCAGCAGCCGACGTTCTAGCCGGGAAGCGCGGCTGTTCGCGCCCGGGTCCTCTCAGAATGTCTACGCCCAACCCCGGTCCGAGGAGCCCGTCGTCGGAGGACGGCTCGGTCGTCTGGATCCTGATGCTGGGATCGGCGCTGATCGCCCTCGTGGCGGCGCAGACCCGGAAAGGCACGCCGGCGGTCCAGCCCGCGGCCGAGCGGGTGGTCGAGCGGCGTCCGCCGCAGCGAGTGGCGCCGAGCGGGCAGGCGGGAGCGCGCTCGCATTCCGGCCGGGCGGCCCAGCGCATCGCCGAGACCCAGCCCGAGCGCGGCCGCGCCGCGACCAACCCGACCGAGATCACCGCCGCCGGCTGGAAGGACGTCGCGGTGCGCACCTTCCTCGAGTTCAACAAGGACCGGGTCCTGTCGGTGGCGGCGGGCGTCACCTTCTACACCCTGCTCTCTCTGTTTCCGGCGGTCGCGGCGCTCGTCTCCTGCTACGGCCTGTTCGCCGACGTGAACGTGATCAACGATCACCTCGCCAGCCTCCAGGGCGTGCTGCCGTCCGGGGCAATCGAGATCATCGGCGATCAGGTCAAGCGCATCGCCGCCAAGGGCGGCGGCACCCTCGGGCTGACGTTCTTCACCAGCCTGGTGCTGTCGCTGTGGAGCGCCAACGCCGCGATGAAGGCGATGTTCGACGCGCTCAACGTCGTCTACGAGGAGGAGGAGAAGCGCAGCTTCGTCATGCTGAACCTGCGCTCGCTCACCTTCACCGTCGGCGCCCTGGTGTTCACGATCTTCGCACTCGCCTCGATCGTGGTGCTGCCGGTGGTGTTCAACTTCATCGGCATCAGCGCCGGCGCCTGGTACGTTGCGGCCCTGCGCTGGCCGGCCCTGGTCCTCGTGCTGCTCGGTGGCCTGTCGCTGCTCTACCGCTACGGCCCGAGCCGCGAGCGCGCGCGCTGGCGCTGGGTCGGCGTCGGCAGCGTGGTCGCCGGCCTGCTCTGGCTCGTCGCCTCGCTGCTGTTCTCCTGGTACGTGGCGAGCTTCGGCAACTACAACGAGACCTACGGGTCGCTCGGCGCGGTGATCGGCTTCATGACCTGGATCTGGATCTCCTCGACGATCGTGCTGCTCGGCGGCGAGATCAACGCCGAGATCGAGCATCAGACCGGGCAGGACACCACGACGGGCGCGGCGCTCCCGCTCGGCGAGCGCGAGGCGCGCATGGCGGACACCGTCGGCGCGGCGGCGTGACGGGCTCGCAGCGTCAGCCCTCCGGCCCCATATCGGGCGGATCATGCATGCGGAGGACGCGATGAGCGGATCGGACACGATGTCGGCGCCGGAGACCCGGACCGAGGCCGAGTGGCGGGCGGTGCTCTCGCCCGAGCAGTACCGGGTCTTGCGCGAGCACGGCACCGAGCGCGCCGGAACGAGCTGCCTGCTGGCCGAGAAGCGTCCCGGCACCTTCACCTGCGCCGGCTGCGGCACGCCGCTCTTCGTCAACGAGACCAAGTTCGAGTCCGGCACCGGCTGGCCGAGCTTCTTCGAGCCGCTGCCCGGCGCGGTGGAGACCCAGGTCGACCGCAGCCACTGGATGGTACGCACCGAGGCGCATTGCGCGCGCTGCAAGGGGCATCTCGGCCACGTCTTCGACGACGGCCCGGCGCCGACCGGCCTTCGATACTGCATGAACGGAGCATCCCTGGCGTTCACGCCGAAGGAGCCCGGGCCGGACTCGGTTTGAGGCAGGATAGTAAACGCTATCCAAGGTCCTGCGCCGCCGCGGTCTTGATTTCGGCGGCTTTTTGCTTAGTCCCTGAGTGATCGATGGGCAGCGAAGGCCCTGTCCGAAGCGGACGTGACGCGTGCGCCGCCAGGATCGACCCGCGGGACGGCCTCGCGCTCTGCGTGTGGCGCGGCCTTTCCAGCGGTCTTCGTCGCACGGAGCAGAACGGGCCGAACGGCCGGCGGTCACCGACCGCCGGAGCGTCCTTGAGCGGAGGTTGAGTATGAGCGTCGTCCGGCGGTTTCTCGTGGCACCGGCCCTGGTGCGTCTGATCCGCAAGGAGCGCGGCGGCGCCCGTATCACCGAAGGCTACTTCGCGCCGCAGGGCGGGCGGACCTCGTTCGTCCGGGTCGACGGGCAGCAATGCCATCTCGTCCTGATCACCAAGGATGCGGAGGGCGCCTCCGCCGAGGAGCGCACGGACGTGCCCCGCGCGCACGGCGACGCGCTGCTCGACGTCTGCTCTGGCAAGGCCGCCTACGACCGTACGGCGGTGTCGCTCGGGACGAAGGAGGCGGTGATCGACCGCTACGTCAGCCCGGGCAGCCTGGATCTCGTCAGCGTCACCTTCGACGAGGCCGGCGAGGCGTCGGCCTTCACCGCGCCGACCTGGTTCGGCCGCGACGTGACCGAGGATGCCGCTTACGACCGCCAGGCGCTGGCGCTCCAGGGCATTCCCTCCACCGGCGAGATCGGCCTGAGCAATGCCGCCCTCGATGCCGTCCTCGACCTGATCGAGCCGCGCTTCGGCTTCGGCCGCTACGGCGCCAACACGCGCTCGGGCGAGAAGCCCGCCGAGAAGGACGGCGTCGTCGACGCGCTGCGCCGGATCGCGGGCACCGGTGCGCCGGCCGCCGCTCCGGTGGCTGCCGCCGTCGCCGCGGCTCCCGTCGTCGAGGCGCCGCCGCCCGCGCCGGAACCGGCCGCAGCCGAGCCGGCGCCGGAGCCCGCAGCCGTCCACCCACCGGAGCCGGAAGCCGCCGCCGAGACGCCGCCTCAGGATGCGCGGATCGACGACGTGATCGAGAGCCTGTCCCAGGCCCTCGGCGCCGCGATCCAGCAGCCGCAGGAGCCCGCCTCCGACGATCCGGCCTCGACCTTCGAACGGTGGACCGTCCGCCCCCGGCGCACGCAGCAGACCTGAGCGTCTGCCGCTTCGGACCCCGACGTCACCGACCTTCGAGGACCGCCGTTGCCCCCGCAGCGGCGGTCCTTCGCGTTCGGCGGGCGACCTCAGTTGCGGATAATCACGCTGGCGCCGCCGTGGCTGCGGGCGAGGCCGAACAGCCGGCTGGCATGGCCGGGCGCGAGGCGGATGCAGCCGTGGCTGGCGCGCCGTCCGAGATGGCCCACCGCGTAGGTGCCGTGGATCGCGTAGCCGCCCCGGAAGAACATCGCGTGCGGCATCGGCGAGCCGTGATACTTGTGCGAGCGCCACATCGGTGCCATCAGCCCGACCCGGAAGTTGCCGTTCGGGGTGACGTAGCCGTTCCGTGCGGTCGAGACCGGCCAATCGTGCGAGAGCGCCCCGTCGACGTAGACGCGCATGCGTTGGCGCGACTGGTCGATCTGGGCGACGATGCCGGCGCTCGCGGGAACGACGAGGGCCAGGCTCAGGAGACCGCTCGCGGCGGTGAGGACGGCACGGACGAGGGGCACGACGAAGCTCCGGTGCTCGGAAAGATCGGCCGACGGACGCGGACGTCCGGCGTCGACTTCGACGCGACCGCGATGACTTCAGTGCCCACTGTACTCTGCCGCGAAAAGACCGTTTTTCCTGTAGGAACAGGTTTTTGTCACACCTTCGGCGTGTCGAAATACTCAGCCGCCGTTGAGGCCCGAAGCCAACTTCGCTAGCCTCCGGCCAAATGGGAGGGTGCACGGCAAGCGTGCACGGGCGAGATCATGGCGCAGGCGATGCACGGTTCGACGAACGTAGCGGTGACCGAGAAGGCGATACGCCCGGATCCCTGGTACAAGGTGCTCTACATCCAGGTGCTGATCGCGATCGCGCTCGGCATCCTGCTCGGCTACCTCAGCCCCGATTGGGGCAAGTCGATGAAGTGGCTCGGCGACGGCTTCATCGCCCTGATCAAGATGATGATCGCGCCGATCATCTTCTGCACCATCGTGCACGGCATCGCCTCGATCGGCGACCTGAAGAAGGTCGGCCGTGTCGGCCTCAAGGCGCTGATCTATTTCGAGGTCGTCTCGAGCTTCGCGCTGCTGATCGGCATCATCGTCGGCGAGGTGGTCCGGCCGGGCGCAGGCTTCGGCGCCGACCTGTCCAAGCTCGATGCCAAGGCGGTCGAGGGCTACGCCAGCAAGGCGGCCGCCGACTCCACCGTCGCGCACATCCTCGGCCTGATCCCGAAGAGCTTCTTCGACGCGATGGCGAGCGGCGACCTGCTCCAGGTGCTGCTGATCTCGATCCTCACCGGCTGCGTGCTGACCGGGATGGGCGCCAAGGGCGAGGCGATCACCCACGGCATCGACGCGGCCGGCCAGGTGTTCTTCCGCATCATCGGCCTGATCGTGAAGCTCGCTCCCATCGGCGCGTTCGGCGCGATGGCCTTCACGGTGGGCCAGTACGGCATCGGCAAGGTCATCGACCTCGCCTGGCTGGTCGGCACCTTCTACACCACCTCGCTGCTGTTCATCTTCGTGGTGCTCGGCGGGATCGCAGCCTTCTGCGGCTTCTCGATCTTCAAGTTCCTCGCCTACATCAAGGACGAGCTCCTGATCGTCCTCGGCACCTCCTCGTCGGAGACGGTGCTGCCGCACATGATGACCAAGATGAAGCGCCTCGGCGCCTCGGATTCGGTCGTCGGCCTCGTTATCCCGACGGGCTACTCGTTCAATCTCGACGGCACCAACATCTACATGACGCTCACGACGCTGTTCCTGGCGCAGGCGGTGGGCGCGGACCTGACCTTCGGGCAGTACGCGACGATCTTCCTCGTCGCGATGCTGACCTCGAAGGGCGCCTCGGGCGTCACCGGCGCGGGCTTCATCACCCTGGCGGCGACGCTGGCCGCGATCCCGGGCACCCCGGTCCCGGTGGCGGCGATGACGCTGGTGCTCGGCGTCGACAAGTTCATGTCCGAGTGCCGCGCGCTGACCAACCTGATCGGCAACGGCGTCGCGACCGTGGTCGTCTCCCGCTGGGAGGGCGAGCTTGACAAGGCCAAGCTCAACCAGGTGATGGCGCACCCCGTCTCGATCGGCACGCACATCTCCGACGAGACGCCCGAGCCGATGACGGTCGAGAGCGGTCCGCGCGCGCCGAAGGTCGCCGCTGCGGAGTGAGCGCATCGCATACCGGGGCGGCCCACCGCCTCGGCATCGATCTCGGAGGCACCAAGACCGCCGGCATCGTCCTCGATGCCGGCGGTCGCGTTCTGGCCGAGGCCCGCCTTCCGACACCCCGGAACGATTACGCCGGCACGGTGCGGACGATCGCTGACCTCGTCGCCCGGCTGGAGGCGGCGGCGGGCGGCACATGCACGGTCGGCATCGGGATGCCGGGCGCGATCTCGCCGGCCACCGGCCTCGTGAAGAACGCGAACTCGCACTGGCTCAACGGGCAACGGTTCGGTGCCGACCTCGAGACCGCGCTCGGGCGGTCCGTCCGCATCGAGAACGACGCGAACTGCCTCGCCGTGTCCGAGGCGGTCGACGGCGCAGGCGCCGGGGCGAGCCTGGTCTGGGCGGTGATCCTCGGGACCGGCGTCGGATCGGGCATCGCCTGGGATCGGCGCCCGCTCGCCGGCCGCGGCCGCATCGCCGGGGAATGGGGCCACAACCCGCTGCCGCGGCCCGGCGACGACGAGCGGCCCGGGCCGGCCTGCTATTGCGGACGTCGCGGCTGCATCGAAACCTGGGTGTCGGGGCCGGGCCTCGCGGCCGACCACGCCCGCCGCACCGGGATCGCAGTCTCGGGCGAGGCGGTGGTCGCGGCGATGCGCGAGGGCGACGTCGTCGCGACAGCGACCTTCGCCGCCTATCTCGACCGGCTCGGCCGCAGCGTCGCGCACGTGGTCAACATCCTCGATCCCGACGTCGTCGTGATCGGCGGCGGGCTCTCGCGGGTCCCGGAACTGATCGCCGGCCTGCCGGCGGCGACTGCACCGCACGTCTTCTCGGACCGCTTCGACACCCCGATCCGCGAGAGCCTGCATGGCGACGCCTCGGGCGTGCGCGGTGCAGCCTGGCTGTGGAACGCCGGATAGCCCGGCGCTCGCCCGCGACGCGCGAAAAGGCACTTGTCACCGGCCGCGATCGGACATAAAGATATCTTTATGTCTAACGATCGCGCCAGCCCGACGGCACCGGTCTCCTTCCCCGACGCGCTGGGCGTGTTGCGGGCGGCGGCGGAAGAGACGCGCCTGCGTATCCTGGCGCTGCTGTCCGAGGGCGAGCTCTCGGTCTCCGACCTTACCGACATCCTCGGCCAGTCCCAGCCGCGGATCTCGCGCCATCTCAAGCTCCTGGTCGAAGCCGGGCTGATCGAGCGCCACCGCGAGGGGGCATGGGCGTTCTTCCGGCTCGCGGAGACCCGCGCCGGCCTGGTCGACCCGCTGATCGCCGGCCTGTCGCGCGACGGCGCGCCGTTGTCCGAGGATCGCGCTCGCCTCGACGCGGTCCGCAGCCAGCGGGCGGAAACCGCAAAGAGCTTCTTCGCGCGGCTGGCACCGAAATGGGACGAGCTACGCTCGCTCCACGTGCCCGAGGCCACCGTCGAGGCGGCGGTGCTGGCGGCTTTGGGCAATCGTCCGGTCCGCAGCCTGATCGATCTCGGGACCGGCACCGGGCGGATGCTCGGGTTGCTGGCGCCGCTCGCCGGGCGGGCGACCGGGCTCGATTCGAGCCACGCCATGCTCTCGGTCGCGCGCGCCAACCTGGAACGGATGGGGTTGGCGCGGGTCGACCTGCGCCAGGGCGACATCCACGCCCCGCCCTTCGCCCGCGGCAGCTTCGACCTCGTGGTGGTGCATCAGGTGCTGCACTACCTCGACGAGCCGGCGCGGGCGCTGCGCGAGGCCGCCCGCCTCGTGGCGCCGGGCGGCCGCCTGCTGGTGGTCGACTTCGCCCCGCACGACCTCGAGTTCCTGCGCGAGTCGCAGGCCCACCGCCGTCTCGGCTTCGCCGCCGATCAGGTCTCGGGCTGGCTGTCCGAGGCCGGGCTCGACACCGTGGTGACCCGCGACCTCGCGCCGACCGAGCAGGCCCAGCTCACCGTCACCCTCTGGCTCGCGGCGGACGGCCGTGTCGCCCCCGAAGCCAACCAGCCCGAACGCGCCGTCGCCTGAGGCGGCCGACGCCCTTCCACGATCGTCTGAACCGAACGACATTGAGGACGAAGCCCATGCCGAACGCCAACCGCCACCGCGCCAGCCGCGACGGCTACCACCCGATCCGCGTCTCGATCGAGTTCTTCCCGCCGAAGACCGAGGAGATGGAGAAGATCCTGTGGTCCTCGATCGAGCGGCTGGCGCCGCTCGGGCCGAAATTCGTCTCGGTGACCTACGGGGCCGGCGGCTCGACCCGCGAGCGCACCCACAACACCGTGGCCCGCATGGTGACCGAGACCGGCCTCAAGCCGGCCGCCCACCTGACTTGCGTGGATGCGACCCGCGACGAGATCGACGCGGTGGTGCAGTCCTACTGGGATGCCGGCGTGCGCCACATCGTGGCGCTGCGCGGCGATCCCGCCGAGGGCGTCGGCCACGCCTATCGCCCGCATCCCGGCGGCTACGCGCAGACCTCGGACCTCGTCGCCGGCATCAAGCGCATCGGCGACTTCAAGGTCTCGGTCTCGGCCTATCCCGAGAAGCACCCCGAGGCCGCCTCGCTCGACGCCGACATCGACGCGCTGAAGGCCAAGGTCGACGCCGGCGCCGACCAGGCGATCACGCAGTTCTTCTTCGAGAACGACGTCTACCTGCGCTACGTCGACAAGGTGCGCGCCGCCGGCATCGACATCCCGATCATCCCCGGCATCCTGCCGGTGCAGAACTTCAAGCAGGCCGCCAACTTCGCCCGACGCACCGGCGCTTCGGTGCCGTATTGGCTGGCGGCGCGCTTCGACGGGCTCGAGGGCGACGTCGAGACCCGGCGGCTGGTGGCGGCGGCGGTGGCGGCCGAGCAGGTGCTCGACCTCGTCGACGAGGGCGTCAACGACTTCCACTTCTACTCGATGAACCGCTCCGACCTCGTCTACGCGATCTGCCACCTGCTCGGCCTGCGCGCCCAGGCACCGAAGGTGGCGACGGCGAAGGCGGCCTGATCGATCGACCTCCCGTCATCCCGGGGCGCCGCGGGCGCGCCCGGGATCCAGACGCGCGAACCTTGCCGACAAGTCTTTGACGGCAGCCGAAACCGGCCTTCCGGACCCGTCGCGGTTCTGGATCCCGGGCTCCGCTGCGCGGCCCCGGAATGACGAGTGAGACATCCATGACCGACCTTCGTCCCGTCGACGGCACCGAGATCGAAGCCGCCCTGCGCCAGCGCGCGCGGGAGAAGATCCTCGTCCTCGACGGGGCGATGGGCACCGTGATCCAGCGCCTCGGCTACGGCGAGGCCGACTTCCGCGGCGAGCGCTTCAAGGACCACGCCTACGACCAGAAGGGCAACAACGACCTGCTGATCCTGACGCAGCCCGATGCGATCCGGCAGATCCACCTCGACTACTTCCTCGCCGGCGCCGACGTCTGCGAGACCAACACCTTCTCCGGCACCACGATCGCGCAAGCCGATTACGGCATGGAATCGGTGATCCACGAGCTGAACGCGCGGGGCGCGCGCCTCGCCCGCGAGGCCGCCAAGCTCGCCGAGGAGCAGGACGGCCGCCGCCGGTTCGTCGCCGGCGCCGTCGGCCCGACCAACCGCACGCTCTCGATCTCGCCGGACGTGAACAACCCCGGCTACCGCGCCGTGACCTTCGATCAGGTCAAGCAGGCCTATGCCGAGCAGGTCCGCGGCCTGATGGACGGCGGCGCCGAGCTGATCCTGATCGAGACGATCTTCGACACGCTGAACGCCAAGGCGGCGATCGCCGCCACCTGGCAGGTGTTCGACGAGCGCGGCGTCACCCTGCCGATCCAGATCTCCGGCACGATCACCGACCTGTCCGGGCGCACCCTGTCGGGCCAGACCCCCGAGGCGTTCTGGAACGCGCTGCGCCATTGCCGGCCGCTGACCTTCGGCCTCAACTGCGCGCTGGGTGCCCGCGAGATGCGCGGCCACATCTCAGAGCTGTCCCGCGTCTGCGACACGTTGGTCTGCGCCTACCCGAATGCCGGCCTGCCCAACGAGTTCGGCCTCTACGACGAGAGCCCGGAGGCGATGGCCAAGCTCGTCGCCGAGTTCGCCGAGGGCGGCATCGTCAATATGGTCGGCGGCTGCTGCGGCACCACGCCGGACCACATCCGCGCCATCTCCGAGGCCGTCGCCGGCAAGACGCCGCGGGTAATTCCTGAGATCGCGCCGCTGATGCGCCTGTCCGGCCTGGAGCCGTTCACGCTGACGAAGGAGATCCCCTTCGTGAACGTCGGCGAGCGCACCAACGTCACCGGCTCGGCCAAGTTCAGGAAGCTCGTCACCGCCGGCGACTACGCCGCCGCCCTCGACGTCGCCCGCGACCAGGTCGCGGCCGGGGCCAGCATCATCGACGTCAACATGGACGAGGGCCTGCTCGATTCCGAGAAGGCGATGGTCGAGTTCCTCAACCTGGTCGCCGCCGAGCCCGACATCGCCCGCGTGCCGGTGATGGTCGATTCCTCGAAGTTCCACGTCATCGAAGCCGGCCTAAAGTGCATCCAGGGCAAGGCGATCGTGAACTCGATCTCGATGAAGGAGGGCATCGAGAAGTTCGTTCACGACGCGAAGGTGTGCCGCTCCTACGGCGCGGCCGTGGTGGTGATGGCCTTCGACGAGGACGGCCAGGCCGACACGCTCGAGCGCAAAGTCGAGATCTGCACCCGGGCCTACAAGGTGCTGACCGAGGAGGTCGGCTTCCCGCCCGAGGACATCATCTTCGATCCGAACGTGTTCGCGGTCGCGACCGGCATCGAGGAGCACAACGGCTACGGCGTCGCCTTCATCGAGGCGACCCGCATCATCCGCGAGACGCTGCCCCACGCCCACATCTCGGGCGGCATCTCGAACCTGAGCTTCGCCTTCCGCGGCAACGAGCCGGTGCGCGAGGCGATGCACGCGGTGTTCCTGTACCACGCGATCAAGGTCGGCATGGACATGGGCATCGTCAACGCGGGCCAGCTCGCGGTCTACGACCAGCTGCCGGCGGAGCTGCGCGAGCTGTGCGAGGACGTGGTCCTGAACCGGCGCGACGACGCCACCGATCGCCTTCTGGAGGCGGCCGAGCGCTTCAAGAGCGGCGCCTCGGCCCAGGCCAAGACCGCGGACCTGACCTGGCGCGAGGGCACCGTCGAGAAGCGCATCGAGCACGCGCTGGTCAACGGCATCACCGAGTACATCCTCGCTGACACCGAGGAGGCCCGCCAGGGCGTGGCGCGGCCGCTCCACGTCATCGAGGGCCCGCTCATGGCCGGCATGAACGTGGTCGGCGACCTGTTCGGCTCGGGCAAGATGTTCCTGCCGCAGGTGGTGAAGTCCGCTCGCGTGATGAAGCAGGCGGTGGCCTACCTCGAGCCGTACATGGAGGCGGAAAAGCTCGCCAACGGCGGCGACGGGCAGCGCCGCGCCGCCGGCAAGGTGCTGATGGCCACCGTGAAGGGCGACGTCCACGACATCGGCAAGAACATCGTCGGCGTGGTCCTGGCCTGCAACAACTATGAGATCATCGACCTCGGCGTGATGGTGCCGGCGACCAAGATCCTCGAGGTCGCCAAGCGCGAGAACGTCGACATCGTCGGCCTCTCCGGGCTGATCACGCCGTCGCTGGACGAGATGGTGCACGTCGCCGCCGAGATGGAGCGCGAGGGCTTCGACGTGCCGCTGCTGATCGGCGGCGCGACCACCAGCCGCGTCCACACCGCGGTGAAGATCCACCCGTCCTACCAGCGCGGGCAGGCGATCTACGTCACCGATGCCAGCCGCGCGGTCGGCGTGGTCTCGAGCCTGATCTCGAGGGAGAGCCGCGGCGGGGTGATCGAGAAGGTGCAGGCGGAATACGCCAAGGTCGCCGACGCCCACGCCCGCTCGGAGCTCGACAAGCAGCGCCTGCCGCTGGCCAAGGCCCGCGCCAACGCGTTCAAGATCGACTGGACCGATTACGCGCCGAAGAAGCCGAGCTTCACCGGGACGCGCGTCTACGGCTCGTACGAGGTGGCCGACCTCGTGCCCTACATCGACTGGACGCCGTTCCTGCAGACCTACGAGTTCAAGGGCCGCTACCCCGCGATCTTCGAGGACCCGAACCAGGGCCCGGCGGCCAAGGCCCTGTTCGAGGATGCGCAGGCGATGCTCAAGCAGATCGTCGCCGAGCGCTGGTTCAACCCGAAGGCGATCCTCGGCTTCTGGCCGGCCAACGCGGTCGGCGACGACATCCGCCTCTACACCGGCGAGAGCCGCTCGGAGACGCTGGCGACCTTCCACGGCCTGCGCCAGCAGCTGTCGAAGCGCGACGGGCGGCCGAACACGTGCCTGTCGGACTTCGTGGCGCCTGCCGAGACCGGGATCGCCGACTACGTCGGCGGCTTCGTCGTCACGGCGGGCCTGGAAGAGGTGCGGATCGCCGAGAAGTTCGAGCGCGCCAACGACGACTACCGCTCGATCCTGGTCAAGGCGCTCGCCGACCGCATCGCCGAGGCGTTTGCCGAGCGCATGCACGAGCGCGTGCGGCGCGAGTTCTGGGGCTACGCGGCGGACGAGACCTACACGCCGGAAGAGCTGGTGCGCGAGGAATACGACGGCATCCGCCCGGCCCCGGGCTACCCGTCGCAGCCCGATCACACCGAGAAGGTCACGCTGTTCGACCTGCTCCAGGCCGAGCGCCGCATCGGCGTGAAGCTCACCGAATCCTACGCGATGTGGCCGGGCTCGTCGGTCTCAGGGCTCTACATTGCCCACCCGAAGGCGCACTACTTCGGCGTCGCCAAGGTGGAGCGCGACCAGGTTGAGGACTACGCGATGCGCAAGGGCATGGACCTGCACGCCGTGGAGCGCTGGCTCGGGCCGATCCTCAATTACGATCCGGCGCGCTACCTGGCGGTGGCGGCGGAGTAGGCCGCCTCGACTTTGCGGCTCCGGCCTCCCGATCTATCCTCGTGACGGACATCGGGAGGTCGGCATGTCGAACATCGCGAAGATCATCCGATCGGACGGGGAGGAGGCGGTACAATTGCCGCCCGGTTTCCAGTTCGAGGGCGACACGGTGCGGATCCGACGCGACGGCGAGGCGGTCATCCTCGAACCGATCGTGGATGAGTGGGCTTGGCTCGAAGCCATCGCCGTCAAGCTCGACCCTGCGTCCTCGATGCCATCCTGGAAGCCACGGATGAAGATGTGCCGCAGCAAGACCGCCCGGCGCTCGACGAACTCTGATGCTCTATCTGCTTGATACCAATGTCGTAGTGGCTTTGCTGAAGCAACGACAACGGGTTTGGGAGCGGTTGCGAGCACATCGGCGGCGCGATTTCGGCGTTTCGGCGATCGTTTTGCACGAGTTGTTGTTCGGCGCCTATCATGGTGATCGCCAAGACGAAACGCTCGCCGGGATCGATGCCCTGCGCTTCCCCGTGATCGATTTCACCGTCGCCGACGCCCGCAAGGCCGGCGAGATCCGTGCGGTCCTCGCCGCGGCCGGAACGCCGATCGGCCCCTACGACGTCCTGATCGCCGGGCAGGCGCTCGCGCGCGACGTGACGCTCGTCATCCGCAACGTCCGAGAATTCTCGCGCGTCCCCGGCCTGCGGGTCGAGGATTGGGAGGGCGGCGGCGCATAAGCCTGCGCCTGTGTCCCGGCGGAGCTTGACCGGGCGGCCGTCGCAGCTTCAATGCCCGTGCGGGTCGTCCGCGGGTCGGTTGCGTGGAGACGGGTATGAAGCGGCTGGCGTTTGTTATCGCCGTCGCGACGGGCCTCGCGGTCACCGGATGCACCGGGTTTTCCCACATCTCCAAGACCTATGTCAGCCTGACGCCCCAGGTCGTGACGATTTCCTGCAACGACCCGTACGAGGTCTACGACCAGCGCCAGCAACGGCGGATGCTGATCGTCTCGAACGCGGTACGCGAGTTCACCGGCTGCGGCATCGGCGACCGCTATGCCGACCGCGACCCCGGCGAGACGCGGGCGGCGCGCTTCCGCCTGGCGGCGCGGACCTACCTCGACGAGACGGTGCGCGAGGATTGCAGGATCACCGGCGAGACGGTGTTCACCGACCTGCAGACCGAGTTCGTCTACGCCTGCGGCGCCCCGATCGAGCCGCGCACCGCGAAGGTTCCGCGCCTGCCCGGGCGCACCAATCCCGGCATCGGCCTGCGCTGAGCCGCTATCGCTTGGCGGGCTGCGGGAAGCTGCGCTCGGCGGCGTCGCCCGAGGCGGCGAGCAACGTGCGGGCGAAGGCGCGCGCCTCCGCCCGGCTCAGGCTGAGGATGGCGGTGACCGGCTTTCCGTCGAGGTCGGGCAGCCCGAGCTCGAGGCGCACGCCGTCGCCCGCCGCCGCCGCGGACAGGCTCCAACCGCGTTCGCCCGCGGGGCCCGGTTCCTGCTCCGGATCGCTCATCGTCGTGCATTCCCGTTCGGTCGCCGTCCTGCATGACCGATCGCGCCCGCGGAGGCCAGAGCCGGCGCCGGGCTTTATCGAGGCGGCCGCCCGGTCCGGCGGTTGACGAAGCCCTCCGGGGATGATGTCTGCGCGGCCGACCGCGCCTCGCCGGGGCGCCGCTTCCAAGGCCGAGAGACATGTCCGAGATCTGGTTCCGCACGGGCGAGGCGACGGTGCTCGCCGCCGAGGGTCAATACACCGACGCGATGCCCGAGGTGCTGATCGGCTCGACGCGGGGCCCGGTCGGCCAGGCCTTCGCCGGCATGATGGGCCAGGTGCAGGGCCACACCCGGATGTTCGTGGTGCGCGACCTCAACCAGCTCGTGCGCCCGGCGACGATGATGACCACGAAGGTCACGATCCACACCGCGGAATACGCCGAGCTTCTCGGCGGCGTGGTTCAGGCCGCGACCGGCGACGCGATCGTCGATTGCGTGATCGAGGGCATCCTGCCCAAGGACGGCTTGGACGAGTTGTGCATGATCATCATGATCTGGCTCGACGAGCGCTGCGGCGCCGATCCGAACGTGGACCGCAAGGACCTCTACCGCACCAACTACGAGGCGACGAAGCTCGCCATCGGCCGGGCCATGCGGGGCGAGCCGACGATCGCGGAGCTGATCGCCAACCGCAAGACGGTGAAGCACTACGCGCTCGAGGACGTCGTCGAGTACTGAGGCGAACGCTCAGGCCGTCCTCCGCGCGCGTGCCAGGGAGGTGCGCGCGTAGAGGTCGACGACCTGGCAATCCAGGCCGGCGGCGGGCAGGATCAGGTGCTCGCCGGGTTCGGTCAGGCGTCGCGTGATCCAGCCGCCCGCGTCGCGGATGGCGAGCGTCACCGCGACGACCCGCTGTTCGATCAGCAGGACGACCTCGCACATCGGCAGGGCCTGGTAGCCCGCCAGCTTGATCGCGATCTTCCCGCGGTTCGTGCCCGAGGGCTTCCGGCGGTCGCTGGGGGAGATGATCTCGGCGGCGAGGTAGCAGGTCCGGGAAACGCTTCGGCCGGGCTCGACGTCGGATCGATCGATCACGGCGACGTCGGGAACGTAGGTGTTCCCCTCGATCACCGGCCGCAGGTCGATCGCCGGGTTCTGCAGGACCACCCGGTCCGAGCCGATCCGTTCGAGGCCCTGCTCAGCCGCCGGTCGAGGTTTCCGGCGATGATCTGATGATCGATGCTCGGCTGCGCCTGCATGACGAAACGCCCTTCGATGAGTTCCCATTTCTCCTCGTCGGGGCGGGACGCGACGAAGTCCCAGAAGCTTCGATGCGCGTCGAGGCGGGAAGCATCCGTCAGCAAGGCGGGCATGATGGGCTCCGTGCCGAGAACGTCTGTGAGAGAGATCGGCCCGGCCGCACGACCGGTCAAGCGCATGTCAGCCCGGCGGGATGCGGCCGACCGAGCAGAGGGTGCGGATCGAGCCGGTGCTGTCGGTGTAGCAGCTCGCCGACCAGCCGTTCTGCTGGACAAACGACTTGCGCCGCTCTGAGAGCGCGGTGGCATGTGCCGTGGCGATGATGGCCTGGACCGCGCCGGCCGACTCGCCGACGAGCAGCTCGGAGGCAATCGACAGGTCGCGGAAGAAGGCGGCCGACGGCGTCGTCTCGCCGGAGCTCGCCTGGACGATCGGCTCGGCCCGGCAGGTCAGGTCGAGCTTGATCGCGCCGGGCACCCGGATGTCGATGCTGGGGCCGGCGCGGCGCCCGACCTTGCCGCCTGTGGCGGCGGCGATCCTCTGGGCGAGGCCGTCGCATTCGTCGGCGCGGGCAGCGGCGGGGATCAGCAGGAGGCAGGCGAGGGCGAAGCGAAGCATGGCCGCACCATACGCGCAGCCGGTCGGCTGTCGAGGCTCGGCGCGCGGCGCCCTCAATGGAAATCCCGGCTGCGATAGGTCCGCCGGTCGGTGGGAGCCCCGAAATCGTTGGTCTCGGGCGGCAGGCGCACGCCGCCGGCGCGAAGCTCGAGCAACTCCTCCGTCAGGTCGCGGAACCGCTCGGCGATGAGGTGGACCACGCCCTCGGCCCGCTGCACCCGGCCCTGCACCGCGAGGAAGCGGGCGTTCATCGCGGCGCGGCGGTTGGCCTCGAACACCTTCTTCCAGACGATGACGTTGGCGATGCCGGTCTCGTCCTCGAGGGTCAGGAACACCACGCCCTTGGCGGTGCCGGGGCGCTGCCGCGTCAGCACCAGCCCGGCCACGGTGACGCGACCGTTCTGGGGAAAGCCGGGATCGTGATGCTCGCGGGCCGGGACGGCGCCGATCCGGGCGAGCCGGGCGCGGAAGAACGCGACCGGGTGGCCCTTCAGCGAGAGCCCGGTGGCGGAATAATCCTCGGCCACCTGCTCGGAAGCCGGCATCGGCGGCAGCGCCACGGTCGGCTCGTCGCGGAAGAGCCCGTCGTCGGCATGGAAGGCGAAGAGCGGCAACGGCGCCTCCAGCAGGTGCGCGCGCCGGCCGAGAACTTCGTCCGGCACGGGCTTGGCGATGCGACCGCCCTCCAGCGTCCGCACCATCCACAGGGCCGCCCGCCGGTCGAGGTCGAGGGAGCGGAACGCGTCGGCCTCGGCCAGCCGCTCCAGCGCGTTGCGGGGCAGCGCCAAGGCCGCCTGCAGGCCCTCGATGCTGGCATAGCCATTGGCCCGCAACGCCACGAGCCGGCGCATCGCAGCCTGCGGCAGCCCGGTGATCTGCCGCAGACCGATCCGCACCGCGAGCCGCTTCGGCACCCCGGGCGGGGGAACCTCCGCGGCCGGCTCCAGGGTGCAGTCCCAGTCGCTGGCATTGACGTCGGGCCCGCGCACCTCGACGCCGTGAGCGCGGGCGTCGCGCACCAGCTGCGCCGGCTGGTAGAAGCCCATCGGATGCGAATTGAGGATAGCGGCCAGGAACACGTCCGGGTGCCGGCATTTCAGCCAGGCCGAGGCGTAAACCAGAAGCGCGAAGCTCGCCGCATGGCTCTCCGGGAAGCCGTAGGTGGAGAACCCGCGGATCTGCGCGAAGCAGCGCTCGGCGAAGTCCCTCGGGTAGCCCCGTCCGGTCATCCCGCCGATGAACTTCTGCTCGAAGCCGCCGATCGTGCCGACGTGCCGGAAGGTCGCCATCGCCCGGCGCAGGCCGTCGGCCTCGGCCGGGGTGAAGCCGGCCGCGGTGATCGCGATCTGCATGGCGTGCTCCTGGAAAAGCGGCACGCCGAAGGTCTTTTCGAGGACCTTCTCCAACTCGTTGGCCGGCCCGTGATCGGGGTGGGGGGCCGGGTATTCCACCGGTTCGGCACCCGACCGCCGCCGCAGGTAGGGGTGCACCATGTCCCCCTGGATCGGGCCGGGGCGGACGATCGCGACCTGCACCACGAGGTCGTAGAATGCGTTCGGCTTCAGCCGCGGCAGCATCGACATCTGCGCCCGGCTTTCGACCTGGAACACGCCGACGGAATCGGCCTTCGACAGCATCGCGTAGACCTCCGGATCCTCCGGCGGCAGGTCGGCGAGGGTCGGGTAGTCGAGGCCGTAGTCGCGGGCCAGGAAATCGAGCCCGCGGCGGATGCAGGTGAGCATGCCGAGCGCCAGCACGTCGACCTTCATCAGGCCGACCACGTCGATGTCGTCCTTGTCCCATTCGATGAAGGTGCGGTCGGGCATCGCGGCGTTGCCGACCGGCACGGTCTCGTCGAGCCGCCCGCGGGTCAGAACGAACCCGCCGACGTGCTGCGACAAGTGCCGTGGGAAGCCGATCAGCGAGACCGCGAGGTCCACCGCCTGCCGGATCGCCGGGTTTCCGGGATCGAGGCCGGCCTGGGCCACGTGCTTGTCCGGCAGGTCCTTGCCCCACGACCCCCACACCGTCTCGGCGAGCGAGGCGGTGATGTCCTCGGTCAGCCCCAGCACCTTGCCGACCTCGCGGATGGCCGAGCGCGGGCGGTAGTGGATCACCGTCGAGCAGATCGCCGCGCGCTCGCGGCCGTACTTGCCGTAGAGGTACTGGATCACCTCCTCGCGGCGCTCGTGCTCGAAGTCGACGTCGATGTCGGGCGGCTCGTCGCGGTTCTCGGAGATGAAGCGGGCGAACAGCAGGCGGATCTGGGTCGGGTCGACCGCGGTGATGCCGAGGCAGAAGCACACGGCGGAGTTGGCGGCCGAGCCGCGGCCCTGGCACAGGATGCCCCGGCCGCGCGCGAACTCCACGATGTCGCGGATGGTGAGGAAGTACTGCGCGTAGTTCATCTTCGCGATGAGGGCGAGCTCCCCATGAAGCGTCCTCTCGATGTCCTCGGGGACGCCGTCGGGGAAGCGCCAGCGCGCGCAGTCCCAGACCCGTTCCTCCAGGTAGTCCTGAGGCGTCCGGTTCGGCGGCACCGGCTCCTTGGGGTACTCGTAGCTCAGCATCCCGAGGGAGAAGCCGCAGGCCTCCGCGATCTCGACCGTGCGGGCGAGCGCCTCCGGATGGTCGGCGAACAGCCGCGCCATCTCCGAAGGCGGCTTGAGATGGCGCTCGGCGTTGGCTTCCAGGCGGTAGCCGGCATCCGCGAGGGTGCAGCCCTCGCGGATGCAGGCGATCACGTCCTGCAGCGGACGCCGGTCGGGATGGTGGTAGAGCGCGTCGGACACCGCGACCATCGGCGCGCCGAGGCGATGCCCGAGCTCGGCGAGCAGCCCGAGACGCCGGCGCTCGTCGCCGCGGTGGCGGTGGCTGGCACCGAGCCAGACCCTTCCGGGTGCGGCGGCCGCCAGCGCCTCGACCCGGGCGGAGAAGGCCACGGGCGGCACCAGCCGCCGGCCGGGGGGCATCGCGATGAAGACCTGGCCCTCGGCCGCCTCCAGCATCTCCGCGAAGGAGAAGCGGCATTCGCCCTTGCGCGCCCGCCGGTTGCCCGAGGACAGCAGCCGGCACAGGCGGCCGTAGCCCGCCCGATCCATCGGGTAGGTCACCGCCTCGAACCCATCCTCGGTGACGAGCCGCACCCCCGGCAGGAACGGGATGTTCCAGATGTCCTTCGCGCCCGGTCGCTCCGGCTTCACCCGCGCCGCCGCATAGGCGCGGACCACCCCGGCGAAAGTGTTGCGGTCGGCGATGCCGATGGCGCGGAGCCCGTAGGCGATCGCCTGCTCGACGTATTCCTGCGGATGCGAGGCGCCGCGCAGGAACGAGAAGTTGGTCGAGACGGCCAGTTCCGCGTAAGCCGCCGCCGTCACGCGAACAGCCCGTGCACGAACCACGCGGCCGGCCGGTCGGCCAGGTTCGGGCCGTCGCGGTAGAGCCAGAGCCGGCGGCCGGATTCGCACTCGACGACGTAGTAGTCGCGCGGGACGCCGGACTCGCGCCACCATTCGGGCTCGATCCGTTCCGGCCCTTCCGAATGCGCGATCCGATGGAGGCGGGAGCGCCAGCGGAAACGGCGCGGCGGCCCCTCCGGCACCAGGGCGATCACGTCCTCGGCCGCCTCGCCGCGGTCGAACAGCACCAGCGGCCGGGGACCGATGCCGGCATCGGGATCGGGCCAGTGCAGGACGATGCGCTCGATGCGCCAAGGTTCGGTGCGCCAAGGTTCGGTGTGCCAGGGGGCGATGCGGTCGGCGCGCTCGGGCACGTGGCTTGCACGGGGGCTCAGGCGGATCACGGGTCGGCCGAAGCGCTGGCGCAGGGCGTCGGCGAGGCCGGCGGTCCGGTCGTCCTGAGGGGCGGGGCCGGTGGCGAGGGTAGCCTGGCGGCCGGGCATCGGGCCGGTGGCGGACACGTCCAGGCGGACCGTCTCGAAGCCGAAGCCGGCATCCAGGCCAGAGCCGAGCCGTTCGAGCCGAAGCTGCAGCAGGCGCGCGACATGGTCGGGGCTGCGGCTCGGCTCGGACAGGCCGAGGTCGAGGGCGCGCACCACGTCGTCGACCCGGTGCAGCGACAGGCGAAAGCCGCGGGCGCCGAGCCCGTCCGCCTCGAGGCGCGGCGCGATCTCGGCCATCAGCCGCCGCACCGTGGCGACGATGATCTCCTGGCTGCCGATCGGATCGAGGAAGCCGCGGGCGGCGCCGTAGCGCACGGGCTCCGTGACCGGGACGAGCGGCTCCGGCCGGCACCCGGCCGCCTGGTCGAGGCGAACGAGGAGCGCCGCGCCGAAGCGGCGGGCCAGCGGCGGGCGCGGCGCGTCGAGGACGGCGCCGATCCTGGGCAGGCCGAGCCGCTTCAGGGCGACGGCGACGGCTGGCTCGCAGCGCAGGGCCTCGACGGGGAGGGGCCTCAGGGCCTGCTCGGTCCTCTCCGATGGGACGCACATGGTCTCGCCGCGCCCGTATCGCGCGAGGGCGAAGGCCGCGCCGGGCGTGTCGGCGAGCGCGATCCGTGCCGGGATCCCGGATCGCGCGAGGCGCGCGGCGAGGTCCGCGATTAGATCGGCTTCGCCGCCCAGGAGGTGGGCCGCCCCCGCGACGTCGAGGTACAGGCCGTCGCAGGCCTCGGCCGGGCCGAAGGGGACGACGCACGGCGTGTAGCGCTGCGCCCAGAGGCAGAGCCTGGCGAACGCCGCCGCGTCGGCGGCCGGATCGGCCGGGTAGACGTGGAGCGGGGTCGAGATCCGCGCCCGCACGCGGCCCAGCGGCTCGCCGCGTCGCAGGCCGAGGGCGGCTGCGGCGGGGTTCACGGCGGTGAGCCGCAGGCCGCCGGCCCCGGCGGCGGCGATCACCAGGGGGACGCCGTCATCCGGCGCGGCTCCCGCGCGCATCAGGCGCGCGACGGGCCAGTCCGTCAGGCAGATCGAAACGATGCGCGGCATGATCCCACTCCAGGAGCCAGTCGCCCGGCCGGCCGTTGCGGCAGCGGTCGAGCCGTGCGCGCCAACGGGGACGCAGGGTGCAGCCGAACCGGTCGCGCGCCGCGCCGCCGGCCGCGATCCGCCAGCGCGTCGCCGCGCCGTTCGGCAAGTCGGCCCGGCCGGGCCGCAGGATGAGGAGCAGGGGCGGCGCGGTGCCGAAGGATCCGGCGGCCAGCTGCAGGCGCCGGCCCGGCTTCAGCGGAAGCCCATCCGCGACGAGCCCGGCCACCGCCGCGAGGTGCCCGGCGCGCAGCGTCTCCTCGAGGGCACCGAACACGGAGGCGTCGGCCTCGGCTTCCAGCAGCAGCAGGCGCCCCGGATCGAGCCCGAGCCCGGTGAGGCCGTGGCCGTAGGGGATGGGATGGCCGGGGGCGACGACGAGGAGGGCGTCGCCCGCCGCCCGCGCGAGATGGCGGGCGACCAGGGCCAGCACGAAACCGAGGGCCGAGGCTTCGTCGCCCGCGCCCTCCGGGGCGACCTCGTGCAGGAGGCCGAGGCCGAGGCCTCCGCCGGGAAGCCGCGCGTCGAGGTCGGCGACGCCCAACGGCAGCACGCCGCCCGCGCCGGGGCGCCGCTCCGCGTCGAGGCGGGCCCGCAATTCCGCGAGCCGTTCCGCCGTGGACGGTCCCTGCTCATCCGGCTCGTCACGCGACCGCTCCATCCCGTCCCAGCTCCAACATGACGTCAGATAGGAACAAAACAAGAACACTTTCAAACGGTTTCGCACCGCCCGAAAATAGTCCCGCCGGGGCAGCAGCTTGGCCTGTGGACGGGTGTGGAAGGGTGTGGATCGGCTCCATTTGAAGGCGGCCATGGCCAGGGTTGACCCCGGTGGCAGCCGGGCGGCAATGTCCCGCCGCCGCGCGATCCGGCGGCGGGGAATGTCCGACATGATCTTTCATCGCGCGCGCTTCGCCACGCTGATCGCCGGATGCCTCGTTCTCGCCGGCGGCGCGCAAGCCCAGCAGCCGGCGGCGCCGGGACTCGATGCGCCCGCCGCGTCCGCACCGGCCCACCAGCGTGCGCGTCGGCCTCAGGCGCCGTCCCAGCCGATCATGGTCTACGACGCCCGCATCGAGGCCGGCGACCTGCGGATCTCGGGTTCGGTGCGCAAGGGCGGCGCCGTCGTCGTGATGGACGAGGACGTGTCGGTGATGGCCGATTCCCGCGGCCGCTTCCTGTTCCGTCTGCCCTACCGACCGGGCAGCTGCGTCGTGTCGCTGAAGAGCAACGAGGACGAGCGCGAGGCCGTGATCGCCAACTGCGCCCCCGAGGGACAGGCCGGCGCCAAGGGCGAGACCGGGGTGCGCGGCGAGCCCGGCCCGCAGGGCGTGGCGGGGCTTCCCGGCCCGGCCGGACCGGCGGGCGAGGCCGGCCCGAAGGGCGAGACGGGTCCCAGAGGCGAGACGGGTCCTAAGGGCGAGACGGGTCCGAAAGGGGAGGCGGGCCCCAGAGGCGCGGCGGGCCCCCAGGGAGATGCGGGACAGAAGGGGGAAGCCGGCCCGGCGGGACCTGCCGCCACCGCGCTCCCTGCCGCAGCCCCCGCGACGCCGTTCCGGGCGGTACGGAGCGAGACCTGCCCGGCCACCGGCTGCGAGATCGCCTGCGCGGGCGGCGAGGTCTTCGTCTCGGCCTACTGCCTCAAGGCCGGCACCCCGGTCTTCTCGCAAGGCACCGACGGGACGGCAACCGCCTCCTGCCCGTCGGAAGCCGCCGGCATGGTCGGGTTCTGCGCGCGGATGTGACGGTCGCGTCACCGGATCGATCGCGCGAGGCACGGCACGGACCTCTCCCGTGGGAGAGGGTTGGGGTGACGGCGTGACTCCTCCGCAAAGCTCACGCCCCTCAACCTGTCCTTCTCCTTATGGGAGATGGGACCCGCGCTTCGAACCGGCCGGTCGGTCGCGGAGGGGATGAGGTAATTCCAGGCCTCAGCCGCGGCCGGAACGTACGGCGAGCCAGATCACGTGGCGGGCGCCGCCCTTTCGGCCGTTGGCGCGGGTGGCGACCTCCTCGACGCTCAAGCCCGCATCGTGCAGGCGGCGGCCGAAGCTGCGGTCCGGCCCCGCGGACCAGACCGCGAGGACCCCGCCCGGACGCAGGGCGGCATAAGCGGCGCCGAGGCCGGCCGGATCGTAGAGCCTGTCGTTGGAGGCCCGCGTCAGGCCGTCCGGCCCGTTGTCGACGTCGAGCAGGATCGCGTCCCAGGCGGCCGGACGCTCGCCGATCGCGCGCGCCACGTCCACCTCGCGCAAGGTTACGCGGGGATCGTCCAGGATGCCGTCGAACACGCCGGCCAGGGGTCCGCGCGCCCAGGCGGCCACAGCGGGCACGAGCTCGGCCACCGTCACCGCCGCTCCGGGAGGCAGCGCACCGAGCGCGGCGCGCAGGGTGAAGCCCATACCGAGCCCGCCGATCAGCACGTGCGGCGCCTTGCGTGATGCGATCCTGCCGCAGGCCAGAGTCGCCAGCGCCTCCTCCGAGCCGCTGAGCCGGCTGTTCATCAACTCGTTCTGGCCGAGCATGATCGCGTACTCGGTGCCCCGCCGCCGCAGCCGCAGGGTGCCGCCGTCGCCGGGGATCGAAGCGGTGTCGAGGTTCTCCCAGGGGATCATGCGGCGCTCACGTCCTCTCGTCCGGCAAGCCACGCCGCCATCCCGGCCGCCGCCGCCCGACCGCTGCTGATCGCGCCCTGGAGCAGGTAGCCGCCGGTGGGCGCCTCCCAGTCGAGCATCTCGCCGGCCACGAACAAGCCCGGGCGCTTCCGGACCATGAAGCCCGCGTCGAGCCCGTCGAAGCCGACACCGCCGGCGGTTGAGATCGCACGCTCGATCGGAGCCATCGCGTGCAGGCGCAACGGTGCGGCCTTGATCAGCCCGGCGAGCGCATCCGGGTCGGCCGGCAGCGCGACGCCCGCAGCCTCGCGCAGCACCCCCGCCGCCACCGGCGACAGGCCGGCCCCCTTGCGCAGGCGGGTCGCCATCGATTCGCCGGGCCGCGGGTCTGACAGCCGGTCAGCGAGGGCGCTCGTGCTGAGGTCGGGACGCAGGTCGAGCACGAGGCGGGCGGCGCCCTTGCCTCCCGCGTCCTTCCCGCTCTTGTCCTGGCGCTCGATCATCGCGCGCAGGGCCCGCGACACCGCGTAGATCGCACCGCCCTCGATGCCGTCGGCGGTGATCAGCGCCTCCCCCCGCACGATCACGCCGTCGGCGGTCAACCCGATCCGCTTCAGGGGCTGCCCGGCGAAGCGCTCGCGGAAATGGTCCGACCACGCCACCGCGAAGCCCGCATTGGCCGGGCGCAGGGGCGCGACGGCGACGCCGAGATTCGCCAGCATCGGCACCCAGGCTCCGTCAGAGCCGAGGCGGGGCCAGCTCGCGCCACCGAGCGCCAGCAGCACCGCCTTCGGCCTCGTCCAGCTCTTCCCCTCCGGCGTCTCGAACACCAGGGTGCCGTCCTCGACGGCCACGAGCCGGTGCCGGGTGCGGATGCCGACGCCCGCGCCCTCGAGGCGGCGCAGCCAGGCCCGCAGAAGGGGCGAGGCCTTGAACGCCTTCGGGAACACCCGCCCGCTCGATCCGACGAAGGTCGGCTCCCCCAAGCCATCGCACCAGGCCCGCAACGCATCCGGCGGGAACGCCGCGATCGCCCCGGCTAGGCTGCCCGACGGGTGGTAGCGCCGCAGGAAGTCCGGGACGGGCTCGCTGTGGGTCAGGTTCAGGCCGCCGCGGCCGGCGAGCAGGAATTTCCGGCCGACCGACGGCATCCGGTCGTAGATCGCGACCCTGTGCCCGGCCGCAGCCAGCACCTCGGCCGCCGCCAGCCCGGCTGGGCCGCCGCCGACGACCGCGACCTCGTTCCGGGAGGCGTCGTCCTGCGCCACGTCGTCGTCTCGCATGTCCATCGCAGCGGAAGGCGTCCGATCGTCCCCGCTGTCAAGGCATGCCTGCATGGCCCGGCATCGCTCGAGCCCGCCCTTGATTCGCCGCGTTCGGGTCTTTAACTGCCGCTTATCGGCTGCGGGCCCCTCTGGCGGGATGCTCTCTCAAGATGCTTCCGTGATGTCGGAGCCGATGCTTTCCTTGCAAAAGAAGCATCACGGTCCCGCTCATGGTCGATTTCCTGTACGTCGAGTGGCTCGGCAAGCCGATCTGGATGTGGCTCGGGTTCCACGCCCTTGTCGCCGCTCTGCTCGCCTTCGATCTCGGTCTGCTCCATCGCGACAAGGAGCACGAGATCGGCGTCAAGGAGAGCCTTCTCCTCACCGCCTTCTACTTCAGCCTCGGCCTCGCCTTCGGCGGCTGGATCTGGTGGTACCTCGGCGCGCAGCCCGCCCAGGAATACGTCACCGGGCTCGTTGTCGAGAAGTCGCTGTCGATGGACAACGTCTTCGTCATCGCGGTCATCCTGTCGGCGCTCGGCATCCCGCTCGCCGCCCAGCACAGGGTGCTGGTCTGGGGCATCCTCGCCGCCGTGCTGCTGCGCGGGCTGATGATCGGGCTCGGCGCCGCCCTGGTGCATCAGGCCGCCTGGGTGCTGTCGCTGTTTGCCGCCTTCCTGATCTATGCCGGCCTGAAGATGCTGTTCTCCAAGGAGGAGGACGCCGGCGACTTCCAGGATCACGCCACCGTGCGGTGGCTCAGGGCGAAGCTGCGGATCACGCCCGAGCTTCACGGCCAGCATTTCCTGGTGCGGAAGACCGATGCCAGGACCGGCAAGACCGCCATGTGGCTCACTCCTTTGGCGCTCGCCCTGGTGCTGGTGAACGGCGCCGACGTGATCTTCGCGGTCGACAGCGTGCCGGCGATCTTCGCGATCACGACCGACACCTTCGTGGTCTACACCTCGAACATCTTCGCGATCCTCGGGCTTCGCGCGCTCTACTTCGCGCTGGCGGCGATGGTCGATCGCTTCGCCTACCTCAAGACGGCGCTCGCCTTCATCCTGATCTTCATCGGCACGAAGATCGTCGTCGCCGACACCTTCGGCCTCGTCCACGTGCCGCCGTGGGTGTCGCTGGCGGTGACCGTGGTGCTGCTGACGATCGGCATCCTCTACAGCCTGTGGCGCACACGGAGCGAGGCGCATGCGGATGCGCGCGAAGCCGAGCTCCACGGCCGGGCCTGAGCCCGAGGGTCAGCCGCCCCGGCGGTAGACGCCGCTGAAGCTGACGTTCATGCCGCCGCAAGCCCTGTCGCGGCAGGCGGGCGCGAGGCTCGAGCAGGTGGGGTCGGCATCCGCCGACTCGAAGAATGGCACGCGCCCCTCCGCCACGACCCGTGCGACCTGGAGCGGCCGGCCGAGATCCGGCAGGTCCGGACGGGTCGCGGCGGGCGCAGCCGAATTCATCGACGCCCTCCCGCCCGCATTCTGGGCCGAGGCCGGGGCGGCGAGGGCGGCCAGCAACGCGAGTCCGGCCGACATGGGAGGGAGGCGATCCGGCGATCGCGCCCTGACGGCCGCCTCAGCTTGGCCGCGACGCGATCAGGTCGCGCAGGGTGGTGATGGTGGAGGCGTCGGCGATGCCGTCGACCCGCGCCTGACGGAAATGGCGCTGGAACGCGGTGACGACGTCCCGCATGTGCCGATCGAATGTGCCCGTCACCGGCTGCTCGTAGCCGTAAAGCGCGAGCATCGCCTGCAGCGCCTCGATCGGCTGCCCGGCATCGCCCTCGGCGAAGAAGCGCCCGTCGCGCATCGGCACTTCCGGCACGTGATGGCCGACGCCGTCCGCCGCGAGCCGGCCCCAAGGGAAAGTCTCGCCCGGATCCTCCTTGCGGCCGGGCGCGATGTCGGAATGCGCCAGCACCCGGTCGGCCGGGATCGCCCAGCGCGAGACGATGTCGCGCGCGAGCGCTGTCACGGCGGCGATCTGCGCCTCCGGGTAGGGCGGCAGGCCGCCGGCATGGCCGGGATGGACGATCTCGATGCCGAGCGAGCGGGAGTTCACGTCGCGCTCGCCGCGCCAGGACGCCCGCCCCGCATGCCAGGCCCGGCGGCTCTCCGGCACCATCTGCCAGATCGCGCCGTCCTCCAGCACGACGTAATGGGCCGAGACCTCGGCGATCGGGTCGGCGAGCCGCTGCATAGCGGCGGCCGCGCTCGTCATGCCGGTGTAGTGCAGGATCAGCATGTCCGGCCGCGGGCCGAGGCGTTCGCCGTGGTTCGGCGAGGGCTGGATGCGGCTGGCGAGCGGGCTGTCCGGTGTCATGGCGAACCGCCCTCCACCGCGGCGGCGCCGTCCGCGAGGATCCGGTCGTGGGCCGCGTTGATCGCGGCGAGGCGCTTGGTGGCGATCGCCACCGCCTCGGGCGGCAGGCCGCGGGCGATGGCGCGGTCGGGGTGGTTCTCGGCGACGAGCTGGCGGTGGCGCGCCTTCACCGCAACCGGGTCGGCGCCGGGCTCGAGCCCGAGGACGAGGTAGGGGTCGTCGGCCAGCCGCACGTGCCGGGCGGCGATGCGGCGGAACGCGGCGTCGTCGAACCCGAAGATCTCGGCCACCGCGCGGAGATAGGCCTCCTCCGCCTGATGGATCGCGCCGTCGGCGGTGGCGATGTGGAACAGGCCGTCGAGGACGTCCTCGAGCAGCGACGGTTCGTCGTGGAAGGCGTTGGCGAGCTGCCGCGCATAGGCCTCGTAGCCGTTGGTCGTCCGCTTCGCGAGGTCGAACAGCCGGGTGACGCGGGCGCGCTCCGCCTCGCCGACCTGCACGACCTTGCCGAAGGCCTCGACCTCGGACGGGGTCACCACCCCGTCTGACTTCGCCATCTTGGCGGCGAGCGCGACGAGGCCGGTGGTGAAGACCACGTCGCGCGGCATCGGCCCGAACAGCGCACCCTCGCGGTCGACGAGGTAATGACCCGCGAGGCCGCCGACGAGCCCCCCGAGCGGGCCGCCGATGGCGAGGCCGATCCCGGCGCCGCCGATCTTGCCCCAGATCCCCGAGCTCATCGGGACCCGGCGCGGATGTTTCGGAGATGCGGAACGGTCACCGGCAGGCCTCTTCGCGGTGCCGCCGGGGACCCTGACGGGATCCGGCGACGACAAGCCGCCGGGGATACAGGCTCGACCGGAAACGCGGAAGGGCCGGAGCGCTCGGCTCCGGCTCAGACCTGAAACGAAGAAAGGGCCGGAGCGCTCGGCTCCGGCCCTTCGACGTTCGGTCGGCGGCGAGGCCTCAGCGGCAGTACACGTCGCCGTAGGCGTCGCGGTAGGTGCCGTAGGGGCAGCGCGGCGCGGTGGAGGCGCCGACGATGGCGCCGCTCGCGCCGCCGATCGCGGCACCGGCGAGGGCGCCGCCGGCGCGGCCGGTGGCGGCTCCGCCGATCGCGGCACCGGCGAGGGCGCCGAGACCGGCGCCGCCGAGGGCGCGGTCCTGCGGCGTGTTGCAGGCGCCGACCGAGAGGGCGAGGGTGCCTGCGAGGGCGACGGCGATGAGCTTCTTCATGAGTCCGTGACTCCCTTGTGCATCCGGTCCGGCATTTCGCCGTGGTGATGGTGCGGTCCGAGCTTAGCCTTATCGGCCATGAAATGCACTTGCCACGGCCAAGGTTCCGTCGAGATCGGCGACGGGCGCCGGAAAGCCGGGCTCGGCCCGACCTCGCGCCGACGACTGCGATGACCCGCCGCGTCGCAGTTCCCGTGGCCGGCCGCGCGTGAATTGGCCTCGGCACGGCGCATTGTGCGGGGTAAGAGCCTGCGTATGCGGGTTCCGCGAGGCCCGAGCCTCGTTCCTTCCGATCGCCGCCAGAGAGAGGGTGCCATGCCGAGAGCCACCACGATCGTCCGCAAGGCCGCGGTCCGCCCCGACGCGGTCGTCGACACGATCAGCCTCGATCATGCCGGGCGCCAGGCGCAGCACGGGCACCTCCACAGCGCCGGCGGCCTGCACATCGACCTCGCCCTGACCAAGGCCGCCGGGCTTGAGGACGGCGACGCCCTGCGCCTCGATGACGGCCGCCTGGTCGCGGTCAAGGCCGCCCCGGAGGCGCTGCTGGAGATCCGCGCCGAGAACCCGGCCCGCCTGATCCGCCTCGCCTGGCAGCTCGGCGGCAACCACGTCCCGGCCGAGATCGGCGCCGACGTGCTCCACGTCCCGGCCTCGCCGGCCACGGCCGAGCTCGTCCGCGGCCAGGGCTGCACCGCGAGCCCGGTCGACCGCGCCTTCCGGCCCGAGCGCATGGCGCACGACCACAGCACCTGCGGCCACGACCATTCGCACGATCATCACACGCACGCGGCGCATGCCGATCACGACCATGGCCACGACCACACGCACGCGGACGATCACGGCCACGATCACCACGCGCACGATCACGCGCCCCACGTGCATGGCCCCGGCTGCAGCCACGATCACTGACACGCCCCGCCGCCGACCACGCCGGCCGACGACGCTTCACGGGATCGCAAGCCTCGCCTGCGATCGTGATGCGGCACGGGTGCACCAGACTGGATAGCAGACTCGCATGTGCATCGTTTCGGCCGGGATGCAGGGCGAGAAATGAGAATGAAAGCGTTGCGTCAGAAATTCCTATAGCCGGCACGTCCAGCAATACCCCTTCCGAAGACAAGCCTGCCCTGGTTGATACATGCCTTGCTCGCAGCTTTGATCATCTTCGCAGTGGGCGCAGCGAACGGCCGTCCTTCGGTGTTTCCGGATACGGCTTGGTATTATTCTCAAGGCGAGTACTTCGCATCGCGCCTCGGCATCGAAACACAACGTGCCAGCGAGGACCGCGAAGCTGATCCGACTTCGGTGATGCCGCGTTCGGAAGCGATGCGGAAACGGATTTTTGCAACCGTCGCCGGAGGGCGCTCGCCGTACTATGGCCTCGCACTCGTGGCCACTGTCGAGACCGGAACGCTCTGGTTACTTGCCGCGATCCAAGCTTTCGTTGCCGCTTGGCTCATTGCCATGTTGATGCGCACATCGTTCCCGCCGTTGAAACCGAGATACTACTACTTACTGATCATCGTATTGAGCCTACTTACGAGCCTTCCATTCTTCGTTTCATGTGCGATGCCGGATCTATTTGCCGCTTTTGTCATAATATGTATCACGACACAGACGATATACGCAGCTCGTACTTCGTTTCAGAGCCGCATCCTCGTATGGTTTCTGCTGACCGTCAGCGTGTCCTTTCACGCTGCGAATATCGTGATATCAACGATTTTGTTGGTTGCCTCGATACCGATACTCGCAGCTCTTGGCATTCCAACGCGTGCGATTGCAGGTCGTGCGGCCGGGTCGGCTGCTGCCATTGCCATGGCGGTCATATCGGGATGGGCTTTCGGAGCAGTCTATCGCTCCGATGTCGGCATAGCACAACGCAGCCCGCCATTCCTGATGGCACGCCTGATCGCAGATGGGCCTGGACGTGATTATCTCTATGCTGCCTGCCCAGGCGGGGCAAGCCCAACATTGTGCCGGTTCAAGGAACGTCCGATGGCCGGCGAGGATGAGATACTCTGGTCCGAAAACCAGACACGTGCTGTCTTCAACATATCCGATTACGAAACAAGGACACGGCAGAAGGATGAGGAACTCGCGATCGGCTTAGCGGTCGTCGCACATGCCTCGCTGGCCGTGCTGCGCGATGCCATCGGCTGCGGAATTCTTCAACTGGGCGAGTTCTATGTCCTGGAACCGATGCGCAACCCGGCAACGTTCCTGAAGATCGGCTGGTGGGGTCGCACCGCCATCGAGCGCGTCGTACCGCATATGGACGTTTGCGAGCGCAATGCCGATGCCTGCGGTCCCAGAATGGACGGCGTGCTGCTCGCCGTGCTCCACATCGTTACGGTCCTCGGCTCGGTTTGTTTCACGTGTTATAAGCTCGTGCAGGTCTTCCGGTCCGGCGCTGTGGCCGAGGAGAGACGCGCCGGCGGCGAGGATCTAGAGTGCCTCCTTACGGCGGAGCTGATCATCACCCTGGGCGTGATCCTGAACGCCTTTGTCTGCGGAGCGATCTCAGGCCATTTTGCGCGCTATCAGGCACGCATTGTCCGGCTGGTTTCCCTCATCGCGATGCTGCTCGCAAACTATCGTTCGCTCTCGAGCACGACACCTCTCGATGCCAGCAAGACGGTTGTTGTCTCGTGCATGCCGACTTTTAGGTTCGATCGGAAAGACTTGCGATATACGGAAGTCCTAGGAGCCGTCGGCGTCGCCCATCACCAGGTAGCGCCCGCGCGCCGCCTGGAAGCCGCCGGCGAGGGTCGCGCCGTAGCCGCGCTCTCCGACCGGCACCACCCGCGCGCCGAGGCTTTCGGCCAAAGCCTGGCTGCCGTCGGTGCTGCCGTTGTCGGCGATGACGATCTCCCCGGCCAAGCCTTTGGCGGCGAGGGTCTCGAGGGCGGCGCGCGCGCTGGCGATCGCGGTCGGCAGGGCACGCACCTCGTCGAGGCACGGCATCACGATCGAGACGTCGATCGGGGCCGCCGCCGCGTCGGCGGCGATCTCCCGGTCCTGCCCGCCCCGGTCCTGCCCGCCCATGCCGCTTCCACCCGCGTCTCGCCCGGGCGGCAGGATGGTTTGCAAAGCGTTGCGATTCGGTTTCGGCGGCCGCTCAGGCGCTGACGAAGCGGCCCGACGCTCGCGCGGGTCGGGCATCGGCCTCGGCCAGCACCAGGATCGCGCGGCCGGGCAGCGGCACGATCGCCTCCGCCGCGTGCGCGGCGGCGTCCGGTGCGACCGCGCCGGTCGCGGCGGTGGTGTCGAGGACCGTCTGCCACGGCCCGCCGATCACCGCGGCGAGGCGGAAGTCGCAGGGCTCGGGATCGGCATTGATCAGGATCAGGATGCGGCCGTGATCGAGGTCGTTGCCGAACTGCATCCCGAAGGCGCGACGGCTCTCGTCGGCCCAGGCGTCGGAATTCATCTCCGCGCCGCAGGGCGAGAGCCAATGCACGTCGCGCAGGGTGCTCCCGGGGGCGATCGGCGTGCCGTCGAAGAACTGCCGACGGCGAAGGGCCGGCCTCTCCCGACGCAGGCGCGTGAGGTTCGAGACGAAGGCGCCGAGATCCGGGTCGGGATCGGTCGACCAGTCCATCCAGCTCGTCGGGTTGTCCTGGCAATAGGCGTTGTTGTTGCCGCGCTGCGTGCGCGAGCGCTCATCGCCCATCAGCAGCATCGGCACGCCCTGCGCCAGCATCACGGTGGCGAGCAGGTTGCGCTTCTGGCGGGCGCGGATGGCGAGGATCGCCGGGTCGTCGGTCGGCCCCTCGACGCCGTAGTTGCGCGAGACGTTGTGGCCGTGGCCGTCGCGGTTGTCCTCGCCGTTCTCGGCGTTGTGCTTCTCCTCGTAGGCGACCACGTCGGCGAGCGTGTAGCCGTCATGGGTCGCAGCGAAGTTGATGCTGGCGAGCGGCGAGCGGCCCGACGGCGCGAACACCTCGCGCGAGCCGGTCAGCCCCTGGGTCAGCTTGGCCAGCTGGCCGGCATCGCCGCGCCAGAAGCCGCGGGCGGCGTCGCGGAACTGGTCGTTCCACTCGCTCCAGCCGCGCGGATAGCCGCCCAGGCGATAGCCATTCTCGCCGAGGTCCCAGGGTTCGGCGATCATCTTCACCCGCGCCAGCACCGGATCCTGCGCCACCGCCTGGAAGAATGCGGCCTCGGCCGAGAATGCGGAGGGCGCCCGGCCAAGGCTGGTGGCGAGGTCGAAGCGGAAGCCGGCGATGCCGTAGGCGGTCGCCCAGTGGCGCAACGAATCCAGCACCATCTGCATCACCCGCGGGTGAGCGACGTCCAGGGTGTTGCCGCAGCCGGTGCAATCGACGTCGCGCCGGGGATTGTCGGGGTCGAGCTTGTAGTAGCTGGCGTTGTCGATGCCACGGAACGACAAGGTCGGCCCGGCATGGCCGGCTTCGGCGGTGTGGTTGTAGACCACGTCGAGGATCGTCTCGATGCCGGCGGCGTTCAGCTCGCGGATCGCCGCCTTCAGGCCGCCGAGGCCGCCGTCGCCGAGATAGCGCGGATCGGGCGCGAAGTAGCCGAGCGGCGAGTAGCCCCAGAAGTTCACCAGCCCCTTGTCGACCAGGAAGCGGTCGTCGGCGAAGGCTTGGATCGGCAGCAGCTCGAGCGCGGTGACGCCGAGCTTCCACAGGTGCTCGACGATCGCCGGATGGGCCAGCGCCGCATAGGTGCCGCGCTCGGCTTCCGGCACGGCCGGATGGGTCATCGTCAGCGCCTTGACGTGCGCCTCGTAGATCACCGTCTCGGAGAGCGGGCGGCGGATCGGCTGCAGCGCGAGGTTCGGAACCTCCGGCGCGGTGACGACCGATTTCGGCATGTAGACCGCGCTGTCGCGCCGGTCGATCTGATCCTCGCGCTGCAGCCCGCGGCGGTGGCCGTACAGGGCGTCGTGCCAGCGGATCCGTCCACGGATCTCGCGGGCATAAGGGTCGAGGACGAGCTTCGACGGATTGAAGCGGTGGCCGCGCGCCGGCTCCCACGGCCCGTGCACCCGGTAGCCGTAGAGCTGGCCCGGCAGGACGCCGCGGAGGTAGCCGTGCCAGATGTCGTCGCTGCGGCAGGGCAGGCGGATCGTGCGGCTCTCGTGGCGCTCGCCCGGCTCGAACAGGCAAAGGTCGACCGCCGTCGCGTGCTCGGAGAAGAGCGCGAAGTTGACGCCGCGCCCGTCGAAATGGGCGCCCAGAGGCGCCGGCACGCCGTCGTCGACGGCGATCATGCGTGACTGCGACACGGAATGGTCCCCCCGGCCCGGAGCCGGTGTGGACGCATCCGCGATCCCGGATCAAGCCGCCGGGCCGCATGGGCCGTGGAGAACGACGACGTCCGCCCCGAGATCACTCCGCCGCGGCGGCCGTCGTCGGCGGCTCGCGCTCGACGGTGCGGAAGTTCTCGAGCTCGGAGAGGAAATTGCGCGCCCACCAATCGACATCCTCGCGGGTCATGCGCTCGACCATCGGCTTCCAGCGCTCCAGGCGCTCGCTGCGCGGCATGTACAGGGCCGTCCGGATCGCCTCCGCGACCTCGAAGCGGTCGTAGGGGTTCACCATCAGCGCTTCGGGCAACTGCCGTGCCGCACCGGCGAATTTTGAGAGCACGAGCACGCCGGGATCGTCCTCGCTCTGGGCGACGACGTATTCCTTCGCCACGAGATTCATGCCGTCGCGCATCGGCGTCACGAGGCCGACGCGGGCGGCGCGATACAGCCCGGCCAGAACCGGGCGCGGATAGGCCTTGGTGACGTACTGGATCGGCGTCCACGCCGGGTCGCCGAGCGCGCCGTTGATCTCGCCGACCGTCTCGTTGACGGTGCGCGAGAGCTGCTCGTATTCCGGCACCTCGCTGCGGGACTTCGGCGTGATCTGGATGTAGGTGACGTTGCCGCGCTGGTCGGGGTTCGAGGCGAAGAAGCGCTCCACCGCCTCCATCCGCTCGGGCACGCCCTTGGAATAGTCGAGCCGGTCGACGCCGATCAGCAGCTTGCGGGTGCGCAGGCCCGCCATCGTCTCGCGCACCACCTTGTTCGAGCCCGCCTTCTCCGCCGCGTCCTTGAAGCCGGCGACGTCGATGCCGATCGGGAAGCTGCGGATCCGGGTCCGGCGCCCGTCGACCATCAGCGAGCCGCCGCCGAGCGGGATCGCCCGCAGGGTGTCGATCAGGTTGCGGGACAGGTTCTGCACGTCCGGGTCGGTCTGCAGGCCGATCAGGTCGTAGTCGGCGATGGCGCGGAGCAGGTCGTTGCTCGCCGGCAGCGTGTTGAACACGTCGGCGGCCGGCCACGGAATGTGGTGGAAGTAGCCGATCGGGTTGGCGAGGCCGAGGCCGCGAAGCTCGGCGGCCATCGGCAGCAGGTGGTAGTCGTGGACCCAGATGATGTCGTCGGGCTCGACGAGCTTGGCGAGCGCCCGCGCAAAGATGCGGTTGACGCGGCAATAGCCGGCGTAGTCCGAGCGCGAGAACGCCCCGAGACCGAGCCGGTAATGCATGATCGGCCACAGCGCCCGGTTGGCGAAGCCGGCGTAGTATTCCTTGTGATCCTGCGGCGAGAGGTCGACCACCGCGTATTGGACGCGGTCTCGATCGATCAGCGTCGGTTCCTCTGAGGGCTCCTCGCTGATGTTGCCGCTCCACCCGAACCAGAGACCTTCGTAGGCGGTGAAGGCCTCCTTCACGGCTACGGCGAGGCCGCCGGCGGCGACCGCCTTGCCGCCTTCTTCCGGAACCGCAACGCGGTTCGATACGATCACAAGGCGTGCCACTCAGGTGGGCTCCGGATCCTCAAGCGCGCCGGCGTGGAACGCGCAACGTCAACGTTTCTTGCCATCGTGAACGCGCGAGAGGTCGGCGCGATCCGTAGCGTTAGCCAAGCGCGAATGACTGCCGCGGGTCAAGCGATCGTTTGCGGCCGTCACGACGAAATCCGGGGCCTGTCCCCGCATCCGTCCCCGCCGCGCGGGGCGGCGGAGGCAGGAGCGAACCTTGGCCGATCGCCCCTGAACGGAGGCTGAGCCGCGGATGTGCCGTCGTCCCCGGAACCCCCGGACGTGGACGATGTTACTCAGGCGAACATCGCCCCGCTAAGACCCCGTGTTCGAAGGAGTCCCCTCATGGCCGCGTCCGAGATCCCCCACCCCGATCCGGCCAAGGCCGCAGCCAGCGAGCAGGCCGAGTGGCGCAGCCTGAAGGGCGACGTCGAGGGGTTGGCCGACGTCGCGGCCGAGCGCGGGCGCGGCCTGATGGATGCAGCTCGGGTTCAGGCGCAGACCTTCGTCGAGGGCCGCAAGAACGACGCGGCGCAGTCCGTCCACGATCTCGCCAAGACCCTGCGCGATTCGAGCAAGGACTTCGAGGATCGCCCGAACATCAAGGCGTTCTTCGACAGCGCTGCCGACGGCCTGAGCCAGCTCGGCGGCTCGATCGAGTCGCGCAGCTTCGCCGACTTCTACGGCGATGCCGAGGCCTTCGCCCGCCGTGCACCGGTCGCGGTCGCGGTCGGAACGTTCGTCGCCGGCTTCATCGCCGCGCGCTTCATCAAGTCGTCGAGCCTGCCGCCGGAAGGCGACGCCCGCGACGGCTTCCGCGCGTGAGCGGCCCGGCCATGTCGACCGGATCGCAGACCCCACCCCCCGGCTCCTCCGGTGCGTCGCCCGCCGGCAGCATCCAGAGCCTCATCGGCGACGCGCTGCGCGAGACCAACGACCTCGCCCGCAAGGAGATCGCCCTGTTCCGCGCCGAGATGGCGCGGAACGTCCGCTCGCTGATCATCGGCATCGTCTGCCTCATGGCTTCGGCGGTCTTCTCCGTCGTCGCCCTGCTCGTGCTGATCGGCGCCTTCGTGAAGTGGCTGGCGACGATCGTCGGCTCGGAATGGCTCTCGGCCCTCATCGTCGGCGGCGTCCTCCTGGTCGTCGCGATCGGGATGGCGCTGTGGGGACGCAGCGCCCTGTCGTTCTCGACGCTCACGCCCACCCGTACCGGCCGGCAGGTCCGCCAGGACGCCCGCGCCCTTTCCGAGAGAGTGTCCGGATGAGTTCGATGAACGAGATGGAGCGGGACATCGAGGAGAGCCGCGCGCGCCTCGACGAGACCATCGACCGCATCCAGGGCCGCCTCTCGGTGTCCAGCCTCGTCGACGAGATGCTCGGCAACGCCCGCCGCGCACCCGCCGTCAGCGGTGCCTACGACGGAGCGCTCGAGGCGGTCCGCCGCAATCCGGTTCCCGTCCTGCTGATCGCCGCCGGCGTCGGCTGGCTGCTGCATCGGATGTCCCAGGACGCGACGCGCCGCCGGACGCAGGCTTCGGCCGAGCGCGTCCCGGTGCTCAACGACGGGGCGGCCCGGGTCTACGATCCGGATCTGCCCACCCGCCAGCCGAAACCCTCGCTGATGGACGAAACCCGCGCCTGACGGGCCGCCACCTGCGGACATTGCCAGCCGCGTACGAGTTCTGAAGGATCACGCCATGAGCGATACGAGCAAGTCGGCCACGACCGACAACCACCTGCCGGAGGACCTCGCCCGGGCCGCCGCCGCGAAGGTTGACCAGGGCCTGCACGCCGCCGGCCTGGACCCGGTCCACCTCGACCCGCATGCGAAGGCGGCCGACCACACCCTGCGGGCGGATCCCACGGGCCTCCGCGATCCGATCGGACGGCCCGACGCGTCGCCGCACGATCATCAGGCCGGTCCCGGACCCGATGTCGGCAGCGTCGCCGGTCAGGCTCGCGCGGCGGCGGGCGATGCGGCGGATCGGGCCGCGGATATCGCCGATCGCACGCGCGATCGTGCCGCCGACTTGGCCGACGACGTCCGCGATCGCCTCGGCGGTGCGGCCGACGAGGCCCGCAACTGGGTCTCCGGCGTCCATCGCGACCACATGCGACGGATCGACGACGCGGTGGTGCGCGGCAGCGACCAACTCGATCGCGGTCGCACCGCCGTCGAGCAATTCGTGACCGAGAACCCGCTGCTGGTCGGCGTCGTCGGCGTCGCTGCTGGCCTGCTTATCGGCGCGCTGCTCCCGCGCACGCGCCAGGAGGACCGCAACATTGGTCCCTATGCCGACGAGGTCCGCGACCAGGGCCTGCGCTACGCCCGCGAGTTCACCAGCCGTGGCCGCGAGTTCGTCGAGACCGCCCTCGACCCCGACAACATCCAAACCGCGGCGCAGAAGGCCGGCCTCAAGACCGAGCCCGCGTATGAGGGCGAAGACCGTACCGCGCACCGGCTCTGAGCCGGAGCGATCGACCCGATCCAAGAGGCGGCACCGCGAGGTGCCGCCTTTCTTCGTTCTCGACCCTCGCGCCGAGAGACGGTAGGCACGCGACCATGAAGACCGCCGATTGCGACATTCTGATCGTTCCGGGCCTGGGCGGCTCGGAAGAGGGCCACTGGCAGGCGCGCTGGGCCGGCCGCATGTCGACCGCCCGCGTGGTCGAGCAGCAGTCCTGGCATGCGCCCGAGCCCGAGGCCTGGTGCGGTCGCGTCGTCGAGGCGGTCGCGGCCGCGACACGGCCCGTCATCCTCATCGCCCACAGCCTCGGCGTCGTCGCCTGCGTCGAGGCGGTGCCGAAGCTTCCCGAGGGCCGCGTCGTCGGAGCGCTGTTCGTGGCGCTGCCGGACGTCGAGGAGACGCCGAACCTGCCCGACAGCGTGCGCGCCTTCGCGCCGCTGCCGCGCGCGCCGCTGCCGTTCCCGTCGCTCTTGGTGGCGAGCCGAACCGATCCGTACTGCCGCTACGAGCGCGCGGAGGATTTCGCCGCGGCCTGGGGATCGGCCCTGGTCGACGCCGGCGAATCCGGCCACGTCAACGTCGCGAGCGGCCATGGGCCGTGGCCCGAGGGGCTGATGCGGCTCGCCGGGTTCATGAAGGATCTTTGAGCCCGTCGGTTCGATCGCGCCCGGCGGTTAACCTCTCGTTTACCCAAGCCCGCGCTGATGGGTGCCGGATCACGGGCGATCCGGCCCGCGGGAGATCGACGTGACGCGAAAAGAGCTTCTGGTGCGACTGGACGCCGTGCAGACGGCGCTGGGCGAGCGCGCCCACACCTCCTTCAACAGCTCGATCTTCGGCGACGCCGCGTTGCTCAAGCGCATCGAGGCGTTCGAGGCCCAGCTCGTGGCCGTCGAGAAGCCGAAGGTCGCCGACTACACCGGCAACATGTTCACCCGCATCGCCAACCGCCGCAACGCCGAGGCGGTGCAGAAGCGCGCGCAGTCCTGAGCATCACGGCTTCGGCTCCGGCTCGGCCGGGCGGAGAAGCTCGCCGGCGACGTCCGACAGGCGCGGCGGAGCCTCGCGCACGAACGGCAGCGGGCGGCAGACCGCGAGGGCCGCGAGGCCGAAGCGCGCGGTCATCAGGCCGTTGAGCACGCCCTCGCCGAGCTTGGCCGAGACCCGCGCCGCGATGCCGAGGCCGAGCACCTGCTGAATCATGCTCTCGCCGACCGCCATTCCGCCGGTGACGGTCAGGTGGGCGAAGGCGGCTCTGGCCAGGCGCAGGAAGCCGAGGAAGCCCGGGCGTCCGCCGTAGATCGCCGCGATCCGGCGCAGCAGCCGCACGGCGGAATAGATCACGAACGCCACGTCCACGATCGCCCGCGGGCTGAGCGCGGTCACGCCCGAGACCTGCTTGGCGGCGGTGGCGATGGCATTGCGCGCCTGCCGGTCCAGCGGGCTCAACAGCTCGTGCTCGGCGAGGCCGATGCGATCGTCGACGTCGAGGATCGCGTCGGCCGAAGCCTCGAGCCGCTGCCGGCCCGCCGCCAACGCCGTTCGATCCGCATAGAAGGCGGCGAGATCCCGAACCACCCCCTGCGCCGCACTGTGATCGCGGGTCGCGATCGCCGCGACGGCGGCCTGGCGCAGGTGCTCGATCTTGCGCTCCCGCCACAGCCCGCGCACTTCGCGCACGACGATCGCCAGGAGAGCGAGGCCGGCGAGCGCCAGGAGCGCGAGCGCGACGCCGCCGAGCCAGGGCGCCGCCTGGAACAGATCGGCGATCAGCCGCTCGACCGACAAGCCGACCCCGAGGGAGACGAGGCCGCCCGCGGCCGACAGCAGCAGGCCGCCCCAAGGCACGCCGCGCGACTTCGCCATCGGCACGGGCGTGCCGTCGGCGGCGTCGAGGATCTCGACTGGATCCTCGACGATGCGGACGCCGGTCGGGGCGGCCGGCATCGAAGGGATTCCCTCGACGGCCGGGGGCGCATCGGCGCTGGGGATGCGGAAGGCGCGCGGGCGCTGGGTCGAGCTCACGGCATCGTCCTCGGGGTTCTCGTCAGGGCCGCCATCACGTCAGCCTGTCGCCGATCAAGAACTGCATGGCCCGGTCGAGGCGGATCTGCGGCAGGTGGCCGGGACGCCCCAGCGCGTCGGGCTTGATCGATGGCGGGCGGAATCGCGGGAACCGCAGCGAGCCGGGCTCGACCGCGCCCTCGAGCACCCCCTCCGGGCGGGCAGGGAGATGGCCCGGGAACACCGCGGCCTCGGCCGTCCCGTCGAACACCTCGTCGCCGACCGTCTCGCCGGCCTCCGGCGTCCCGGCGACGGCGCGCAGCACGGCGTCGCCGTCGTGGATCGTGGTCTCGCGGGTGGCGCGGACCGACGCCAGGGCCACGGTGCCGACACGGGCGCCGGCGGCCTCGGTCCGGCGCATGGCGCGCGACACGAGCAGGCGCAGCAGCGCTTCGAGCCGATCGTGGCTGGTCTGGTGCAGGTGGTCTGCCTTCGTCGCGGCGAACATGATCCGGTCGGCCCGCGGTGCGAACAGCCGCGAGAGCAACGTGTTGCGGCCGATGTTCAGGCTGAGCAGGACGGAATCCAGTGCCTCCTCCAGCTCCGCCAGCGCCGCCGGCCCGGCATCGACGGCGGCCAGCACGTCGACCAGCACGATCTGTCGGTCGACGCGCTGGAAGTGATCGCGGAAGAACGGCACGACGACCTTGGCCTTGTAGGCCTCGAAGCGCCGCTCCATCAGCCCGGCGAGCGTGCCCGGCGCGATCGTCTCGGGCAGCTCGTCGAGCGGGGCGAAGGTCAGGGCCGGCGAGCCGGCGAGGTCGCCCGGCATCAGGAACCGGCCCGGCGGCGTCGTCGCCACCATCTCCGGGCCGGCCCGGAGAGCCGCGAGATAGGCGGTGAAGGCGGCGCTCGCCCGCTCGGCCACCACCTCGTCCAGAGGCCCCGCCGGATCGAGCCCCCTCAGCATCGCGAGCCACGGCGCGGCCATCCCGCCGCGGCCGGCGCGCCGGGTCCCGGCGATGGTCGCCCGCGACCACGCTGTGTAGCTCTGCTCCAGGAGCGCGAGATCGAGCAGCCATTCGCCGGGATAGTCGACGACATCGAGCATCAGCGTGCCCGGGCCGGAGCGCCAGCCGCCGGCGCGCTCGTACTCGATCGCGAGCCGGAACTGGCTGATCCGATCGGTGGAACGCGGCCAGAGGTGGGACTCCGTCAGCGCCGAGAAATGCTCCTCGAAGGGAAAGCGCGGAACGTCGTCGTCCGGCTGCGGCACGAGGCGGGCGCGGCGCAGGCGTCCCTCCTGCGCCGGGGCGAAGGCGGGGAGCGCATGGCTCTCGACAAGATGGTGGATGAGGGCGGTCGTGAACACGGTCTTGCCCGAGCGGGCGAGCCCGGTGACGCCGAGCCGCAGCGTCGGCTGGATCAGGAAGTCGCTCGAAGCTTCCGCGAAGGCCTTGACCGCGGAGCCGGCACGCGCGGCGAAACTCTGGATGGGCAAGGGCGGGCTCGGGGGCTCGGGAAACGCGAAGGGCCAGCCGGTCGGCCGTCGCCGCTCAGGTGGCGCGGGGAGGGGGCCGCGACAAGGCTCGGTGAAGGCTACTTGGCCGCATCGGCCGTCGCCGCGGGGGTCGGACCGAGCCGGGCGATCGCCGCCTCCACGAGGGGCGGACCCGCGTGCAACGCGCCGAGCTCGACCCCCGACATCGCGCGCATGACGGGGGCGAGGTTCGGCAGCGGGCTGCCGTCGGGCGAGAACAGCGCGAGGTCGTCCGTGGCGCGCAGGCCCACGCTCCTGGCGATGGCGGCCGCGTAGTTGCCGATCCGGACCTCGTCGTTGCCGCAGAGCGGGGCCGGTGCACGCAGATCCCCCATCGCCAGGCCGGAGACCATCATCGGCAACAGGGCCGAATCGGCCACGAGGCGATCCGGCGACGGCACCTTGCGGGCGAGGAGCGCGGCGGGATCGTCCGCCCCGCGCGGGGCCGGAAACCGTACGGTCGGCGTCGGCCTGTCGGCGAGGCCGGTCGCGATATCCGCGACGGGCTTCTGCATCGCCCTGGCCTGTATCGAAGGGCGCCGGGCCGGATGGCCGCTCATCCGGGCGAGCGGCGACCAAGGCTGCACCCGCAGGGCGGTGCGCGGCGCCCGCGAGACGCCGCGCCGGGCGCCGCCGGGAAGGTGGCGCGCCAGGAAGCGGGCCCGAAGCGTGCCTCCGATCCCGCGCGGCGCGAGGGCGGTCGGCTTGGCCCTGGCCGCAAGCGGAGCGGTGGCGACGCCGCAGGAGGCCGGCGCCCAGCGGCGCACGATCGCCAGGGCCGTGCGGCGTCCATAATCCCGGTAGTATCGCCGGAGCAGCCCGGCCGCGGCGTCGGCGCCGTCCGCCGCGGTGGCGAAGCCGGTATGCCCCTCGGCGTCGGCACCGACCTCGCCCGACCAGCGCGCGCTCTTGATGCACCAGTAATTGTTGAGCTTGGCGCAGCGCGCGACGTAGGCCGGCTCGGTGGGTGCCACCTGCGCGACTAGGGCGAGCGAGACCGGCCGAAGCTCGGTACCGGCCTGGGCCCGCCAGTTCGAGACCGCCCGCGCGACGTGCTGATAATACGGTGCCGCCTCGACCGACGGTGTCTGCAGGCCGACCGCGTGCGCCCGGAGCGCGTCGACAGACCCTTCGGCCAGCGGCGGCAGCGTCGTCAGGAGAAGGAGTGCGGCGAGGAGCACGGGCGGCCGGGAGGAAGCGTTGCGGACGACCAGGAACGGCCGGGGCGCATGGACGGTTCAGTTCGTCGAGACGGGTCGCAATGCGGTTTCTGGCGCCGACCGGTTACGGGTTCAGAATCGCCAGCGCCGCTGCGTGCATGCGCGGATCGCCGGCGGCGACGATCCGGCCGCCGCCGGTCGCGGGACCGCCGTCCCAGGCGCTGATGACGCCGCCCGCACCCTCGACGATCGGGATCAGCGCGACGATGTCGTAGGGCTTCAGGCCGGCCTCGACGACGAGGTCGATCTGGCCCGAAGCCAGCATGCAATAGGCGTAGCAGTCGGTGCCGTAGCGCGACATGCGCACGCGACCCTCGATGGCCCGGAACCGATCGGCTTCCGCGCCGTCCGTGAACAACCGCGGATCGGTGGTGGCGAGCATCGCCGCCGACAGGTCGGAGCAGCGGCGGGTATGGAGCGTGCGCTCGCCGCGCGAGCTTCGCAGGCGTGCGGTGCGTCCATCGCCGGTGAAGCGCTCGCCGAGATAGGGCTGGTGCATCAGGCCGCGCACGGCGCTCCCGTTCCGGGTCAGGCCGATCAGGGTTCCCCAGGTCGGGATGCCGGTGATGAAGGCGCGGGTGCCGTCGATCGGGTCGAGCACCCAGACGCATTCCGCGTCGAGCCGCTCCGAGCCGAACTCCTCGCCGAGGATGCCGTGGGCGGGAAACCGCCCGCGGATCATGTTGCGCAGGACCAGCTCGGCGGCGCGGTCGGCCTCGGTCACGGGATCGAACGCGGCCGTGCCCGCCGCCTTGTCGGTCAGCGCATACTGGGCACGGAAGAACGGCAGGATCGCCTGGCCCGACGCGTCGGCGAGATCGTCCATGAACCGGCCGAGTTCGACGACGCTCATCGGCTTTTCCCCGTTCGATCCTGCATCGCGGCAGGAAGGCGGGTTTCGGCCGTTTCCGTCAAGCCTGCGCAGCCACCGGCATGGGGGATGGCTCCGGCTCGGCGTGCACATGGGCCAGCACCGTGTCGACGGCGCTGCCGAGCGACGAGACGTGCTCGGCCGCCGGGATGCTGCCGCGGCCGGCGGCATCGTCGTCCGCCTGCCACAGCCCGACGACGATCGGGACGTCGGGCATCCGGCGCCGAAGGCGATCGACGAGCCGTCGCAGGTGCCCCGGCTCTCCGCTGATCGCCAGGGAGACGATGCAGGTCATCTGCGCCTCGCCGGGGTCGAAATCGGCGATCTTCGCGCGCGACACGTCGCCGAACGGTACGATCCGCGTCCCGAGCCCGCGCTTGGCGAGGAGCTGTGCGAGGATCGCGGCCGCCGGCGTGTCGATGAAGCCCCGCCCCGCGACGCACAGCACCGCGCCCTCGCGAGACCACGCCGGCGGGATCGCCTCCCGGCTTGGCTGCGCCGCTTCGGGATCGGCCTTCGCATCCCCCTCGGCACCGTCGTCGGCATCGGCCGCAGGCGCGGCGGGAACCCGGTCGTCGCGCTCGGCGAGCGCGTCGACGAGCTCGCTGACGGAGGCGCGGATGTCGGTCTTCTGCTCGAGGGTCAGCACGCCGCGGGCGGCGTCGCGGGCGGCGAGCTCGAGGCCCTTCAGAACCACGTCGTCGTAATAGGCCGACAGCGAGCAGGTCTGCAGGATCAGCTCGGCGTGCTCCTGCGCCTCTTCCGGGTCGTCGGCGAGGATGCGCTGGTAGAAGTTCTCGACCGGCGTCAGGGCGGCGCGGTTGCCGAACAGCACGTCGAGGAACTCGAGCTTGTCGATGTGCCGCCCCAGCACGACGAGGCAGACCGTCAGCGGCGTCGAGAGCAGAAGCCCGACGGGCCCCCACAGCCAGGTCCAGAAGAGAGCCGAGATCAGCACCGCGAACGGCGAGAGGCCGGTGGAATGGCCGTAGAGCATCGGCTCGACGATCTGGCCCGTCAGCGGCTCCAGCACCAGGAACAGGATCGCGGTGGCGATCACCATGTCCCAGCCCGGATCGACGGCCGCCGCCAGCAGGAGCGGCAGCAGGGCCGAGAGGAAGGCGCCGATATACGGCACGAACCTCATCATCGCCGAGACGATACCCCACAGCACCGGGTTGGGCACGCCGATGACGTAGAGGCCGATGCCGACCACCAGCCCGAAGGCGGTGTTGAGCGCCAGCTGCACCACGAAGTAGCGGCTGAGCCGCCGCGCGGCGTCGTCCATCGCGACGGTGGTGCGGTGCAGGTCGCTCGATCCGGCGAGGCGGATCATCCGGTCGCGCAGGTCCTCGCGCTGCATCAGGACGAACAGCAGCACGACGAAGACGATGCCGGTGGTGGCCAGCGGCTGCATCACCGGGGAGAGCAGGGTGCTCGCCGTCTCCAGCGGGCCGGGCGGCGTCTGGCGCATCTCGACGAGGACGGGGGCCGGTTCCGAGGCCGGCCGCGCCGGCTTCGTCTCGGGGCCGGGCTTCGCCTCCGCCTCGGGCTTCGGCGCCTTCTCGGTATTGCCGGCATCGTGGATCGCCCGGCCGATATTGGCGACGTAATCGGTGAGATGCGCGACCGGGCTGTCGCGCAGGCCCTCGATCTTGCGCTCGATCGTCGAGCGGTAGCGCGGCGCGTCGCCGACGAGGCCCGCGACCTGGACGCCGATCAGCGTCGCCAGGGCGGCGACGATGCCGAGGGTGAACACCACCGCGGAGCCGACCGCGACGACGCGGGGCAGGTGCCAGCGGCGCAGGAGCGCGACCAGCGGCCCGAGCACGAAGGACAACAGAACCGCGATGACGATCGGGATGAAGATCTCGCGCCCGACATAGAGCGCCGCGATGATGATCGCGCTGACGAGGACCGGTGAGACCAGCGCCGATTTCGGCGTCTCGGCGGCGGCGATCCGGGTGGGAGACGGCACCGGGATGGGAGGGTCGTCTGTCTTCGTCGCCATGCCGCCACCGAACCGTACGCTCACGCCCGCAACGCCCGTGCTCTCGCCGGTGCGAACGGGGAACGGCACGGCGCCGCGAAACGATCCCTCCCGTTGCGGCGGGTTTTCACGGGCTCGTGATCGTCAGGCTTGCGCAACCCCTGCGCGAATCACGTCGCCGACATCCTTGAGCGTATCGAGCGACCAGCACAGGCTCATCACCCGGCGGGCCTGCGCCGCGGGCAGCACGCCGTCGGCGAGATCGGTGAACTTGCGCTCCAGGGCGGCGTCGCTCATCGGACGCTCGACGCTGCCGATCGCGTGCTCGATGCGGCGGTGCAGCGTGCGCCCGTCGGCGAGCGTGACGGTCATGTCGACCTGTGCCGCCGCGATCCCCGGCGTGACAACCGGCACGACCTTGTCGCGCAACGCGACGACGACGGGATCGCGAACGGCGCGGTCGCTGAACTGCTTCTCGCCGGCCGCGCCTTCGACCAGCGCGACGGCGACCGCGTGGTAGATGCTGAACTTGCCTTCCAATCCCGCCTGCGGGGCGGTCTTGCCGGTGAGCTCGAGCACGAGGGGATGCACCTTCAGGTCGACGCGCGCGATCTGCTCGGGCTTCAGGTGCTCCTCGTCGCGAAGCTGGATCGCAGCATCGATCGCCGGATGCATGACGATGCCGCAGGCGAACGGCTTGTAGGTGTTGAGCAGGCTCTCGTACCGCGTGCCGAGCCCCTCGGTGATCTCGCGATAATCCTGCTTGGTCGAGACGGTGTTGGCCCAGCCACGCTTGGCCTCGATCATGCCGTCCGACGAGGTGAAGCCCTTGGCCGCGAGGATCGCGGCGAACAGGCCGTTGGCGGCGGCGCGGCCGGGGTTGAAGCTCTTGTTCATCGAGCCGAACGATTCGCGTAAGCCCACCGGCTGCGAGGCGGCCAGCCCCAGGGCGAACACCATCTGCTGCTCGGTGAGGCCCATCAGCTTGCCGGCGGCGGCCGCCGCCCCGAACACGCCGGCGGTGCCGGTGATGTGCCAGCCGACGTCGTAGTGGTTGGGATAGACCGCGTTGCCGATCCGGCACTCGGTCTCGATCCCGAGCACCAGCGCGTCGAGGAAGTCGCGCCCCGAGACCGGGTGCATCTCAGCATAGGCGAGGATCGCCGAGGCGACCGGGCCGGCCGGGTGGATGACGGTCTTCAGGTGGGTGTCGTCGTAATCGAAGATGTGGCTCGACACGCCGTTGAGGAACGCCGCGTTCATGATGTCGAAGCGCTCGGTGCGGCCGAACAGGCCGGCCTGGGGCGGCCCCGAGAACGGCGCGAGCGCGGAGACCGCCACGTCCAGCGTCTCGTGATGCGAGCCGCCGATGGCGACACCGACCCAGTTCAGGAAGGTTCGCGTCGCCTCCCGGCGCACCGCCTCGGGCAGATCCTCGAACCGGGCGTTCACGACCCAGCGCGCCAGCGTGCGGGTGACGTCCTTCGCCTCGGCTGGCTTCGGTGCAGGGGCATCCGCGGCATGTGCCGAACCCCCGAGGGTGGGGCCTGCGAGCGCCAGACCCGCTGCTCCGATCAGCGCGCGTCGATCGATCCGTGACATGGCATCCGCGTCCCTGCTGTTCCGGCTTGGTTCGCGCGCCTCCTCGGAAGGCGACGCGCCGGTATCGGGGCGGGACATAGCGCACGCCGACCGCGAACGGAGACCGCGTAATTTCAATCTTCAGTCTGTGACACGACTTCAATGGAAGCTGCGCCGGGGGCCGGCGCGATCGGCCGGCTCAGACCACCACCGCCATCGCATCCTGCGCGCCGACGCCGAACACCCGCTTGTAGCGCGCGACGGCGTCCGCCGGCCCCTGCGCCTTGGTCGGGTTGTCGGAGATCTTCACCGTCGGGCGCCCGTTGGCATGGGTCACCTTGCAGACGATCGAGATCGGATCGAGCCGGCCCTCCGGCACCAGCCCGCGAAAATCGTTGGTGAGCAGGGTGCCCCAGCCGTAACCGATCCGCAGGCGCCCGTAGAAATGCGCGTGGATCCGCTCGATCGTGTCGATGTCGAGCCCGTCGGAGAAAATCGCGAGCTTTTCGCGCGGGTCGGCGCCGCGGGAGCGCCAAAACGCGATCGCCTCCTCGCCGCCCTCGATCGGGTCCTTCGAATCGATGCGGATGCCGGTCCAGTCGCCGAGCCAGTCGGGCGCGCCGGCGAGGAATCCGGTGGTGCCGTAGGTGTCGGGCAGCACGACGAGAAGGTTGCCCTCGTAATCCTCCTGCCAGTCGCGCAGCACGTCGTAGGGCGCGCGGGCGAGCGCCGCATCGTCCTCCGCCAGGGCCGCGTAGACCATCGGCAGCTCGTGCGCGTTGGTGCCGACCGCCTCGACCTCGCGGCGGAGCGCGATCAGGCAGTTCGAGGTCCCGAGGAAGCGCTTGGAGCCCAAGCCCTCGTCCATCGCCTGCACGCACCAGTCCTGCCACAGGAAGCCGTGCCGGCGACGGGTGCCGAAATCGGCGATCGACAGGTCGGGCAGCTTGCGCAGGCGCTCGATCTTCTCCCAGACCCGCGTCATCGCCCGCGCGTACAGCACCTGCAGGTCGAGCTTGCCGAGGTCGCGCAGGACGGCGCGCGAGCGCAGCTCGTTCAGGATGGCGAGCGCCGGCACCTCCCACATCGTGGTCTCGACCCACGGTCCGTGGAAGGTGAGCTCGTACTGCCCGTCCCGCGCCTCGAGCTGGTATTCGGGCAGCCGAAACCCCTCGAACCAGGCGATGAAGTCGGCCGACAGGATGCGGCGGCGCCCGTAGAAGGCGTTGCCGCGCAGCCAGGTCGCCTCGCCGCGCGACAGGCGCAGGGAGCGGGCGTGATCGAGCTGCTCGCGCAGCGCGCCGGCGTCGACCTCGTCGGCGATGCGGATGCGGGTCGTGCGGTTGTTGATGCCGAAGGTCACCGCCACGTCGCAGTGTCGGCGCAGGATCGTCTGCGCCATCAGCAGCTTGTAGAAGTCGGTGTCGAGCAGCGACCGCACGATCGGGTCGATGCCGAAATTGTGGTCGTGCACCCGCCGCGCGAGATCGAGCATGTCTTTGGAACCTCGGGGCGGGCGTCACGGAGCCCCGAGGGCGCATGACCGGCGGGCCAGTGTCAACGGAGGCGGCGGCGCGGGCACGAAAAAGGCGGCGCGCCGCACCGGGCACGCCGCCTGTCGTCGCGAAGGCGGCTCAGGCCGCCGCGATCAGGCGAGGTCGACCTTCTTGGTCTCCGTCTTCGGGCTCTCGCCGGTGAGCGAGGCCTTCACGTAGCCGAACAGGTGCAGCATCTTGCTGTTCGGGCTGTCCCAGTACTCGCCCTGCTCGGGGTGGATGCGGAGCAGCGCCACCTCGGGGTCGTCCTTGCCGTTCGGGAACCAAGTCTTCAGGCTCTCGGTCCACTTGGCGTCGATGATCGCCTGGTCGCTGACGATCTCCGCCTTGCCGGCGATGGAGACGTAGGTCTGGCTCGACGGGTCGGAGTACGACAGGTTGATCTGGTTGTCCCGGCCGATCTCGGCGGTCTTGGGCGAGTGCAGCTTGGTGAAGAACCACAGGTCGCCGTTCTCGTCGATGTCGTTATTCCACATCGGACGGCTGTTGAGCGTGCCGTCGGCGTCGGCGGTGGTCATCATCGCCACTTTGACGTCCTTGACCAGCTCGAACAGCTTTTTCGCGCCCTCGTGGTCGCGGTGATTGCCCTGATGCATCGCGTAGGTCTCTCCAGATGGTGACGGCGCACCGGCTCTCCCTGCCGCCCGCGCCGGCGGTCGTGTCACAACGGATGACGCATCGGTTGGTTCGATCGCCTGCGCACAGGCGCCGCATGGTGGTAGGCCCGCTTCGGCTGGCGTTTCCGGCACGGCTGTTTACATGGGCCGGAACCATCCCTTTCGAGATCCAGAGACGCCGGACGCGGCGAAGGAGGCCGACCGTGGCGATCACCCGAGACGACGTGCTGCGCGCGCTGCAAAGCGTGACCATCGATACCGCCGGCACCACCCTGCCGGCGTCCGGCCGCCTGTCGCAGGTGGTCGTCGACCCGACCAACCGCGTGATGTTCTCGATCCTGATCGACGCCAGCGAGGCAGCGCGCTTCGAGCCGATCCGCCGGTCGGCCGAGGGCAAGGTGCTGTCGATGCCCGGCGTCTCGGGCGTGTTCGCGAGCCTCACCTCCGAGCGCGGCCCCGGCATGCCGGAGCAGAGCAAGGCCGCCCCGGTTCCGGTGAATGCTGCGCCGCCGCGTCCCGGCGCGCCTCCCGGCCAGGGGCCGGCCCTGCCGGGCGTCCGCCACATCGTGGCGGTGGCCTCGGGCAAGGGCGGCGTCGGCAAGTCGACCACCGCCTGCAACCTCGCCCTCGCCCTGAAGGCGCAGGGCCTGAAGGTCGGCCTGCTCGATGCCGACATCTACGGTCCCTCGGTGCCGAAGCTGTTCGGCCTCTCCGGCAAGCCGAAGGTGGTCGACAACCGCAGCATGGAGCCGATGGAAGGCTACGGCCTCAAGGTGATGTCGATCGGCTTCCTGATCGAGCCCGAGACGGCGATGATCTGGCGCGGCCCGATGGTGCAGTCGGCGCTGACGCAGATGCTGCGCGACGTGCTCTGGGGCGAGCTCGACGTGCTAATCGTCGACATGCCGCCGGGCACCGGCGACGCGCAGCTTACCATGGCGCAGGCGACGCCGCTCTCCGGCGCCGTGATCGTCTCGACGCCGCAGGACCTCGCGCTGATCGACGCGCGGCGCGGCGTGACGATGTTCAAGAAGGTCGCGGTGCCGATCCTCGGCGTGATCGAGAACATGGCGACCTTCATTTGCCCGAACTGCAACCACGAATCGCACATCTTCGGCCATGGCGGCGCGCGAATCGAGGCGCAGCGCCTCGGCGTGCCGTTCCTCGGCGAGGTGCCGCTGAACATGACGATCCGGGAATCGTCCGATGCCGGCCAGCCGGTCGTCGCCGTCGCCCCCGACGGGCCGCAGGCCCAGGTCTACCGAGAGATCGCGCGCAAGCTCTGGGACAACCTGACCGCGGCACCGGCCGGCCGGGCGGCGCCCAAGATCGTCTTCGAATAGGCACGACGATGCCGCCGGTCCTGGGCCTGATCCTGGCCGGCGGCCTCGCCCGCCGCATGGGCGGCGGCGACAAGGTGCTGCGCACCCTCGGCGGCCGGACGCTGCTGGAGCGGGTGACCGGGCGCCTGGCGCCGCAATGCCCGGCCGGGCTGATGCTCAGCGCCAACGGCGACCCGACGCGGTTCTCCGGCTTTCCGGGGCCGGTCCTGCCCGACGGCGTCGCCGGCCATCCCGGCCCGCTCGCCGGCGTCCTGGCCGGGCTGGACCATGCGGCCGCGTTCCACGCCGACGTGGACGCCGTCGTCAGCGTCTCCTGCGACGCGCCGTTCCTGCCGCTCGACCTCGTCGCCCGCCTCGCCGCAGCCCGGGAGGCGGCTGCGATCTCGGTCGCCGCCTCGGGCGATCGCGAGCACTACACCGTGGCGCTCTGGCCGATCCATCTGCGGGCAGAGTTGCGTGCCGCGCTCGTCGAGCGCGGCGAGCGCCGCGTCGGCGGCTTCATCGGCCGTCACGGCGCCGCGGTGGTGCGCTGGCCGATCGAGCCGATCGACCCGTTCCTCAACGTCAACACGCCGGAGGATCTGAAAACGGCGGAGAGGCTGGCCGAGATCGTCGAGGGATCGAGCGCCACCTGAGAGGGCGTCCGCGCAGGCACGAACAAGTCCAACAGCCGCGGCTGCGAATCCAGTTCAGACGCTGGGGAGGGATGGTGCCCAGGGACGGAGTCGAACCGCCGACACTGCGATTTTCAGTCGCATGCTCTACCAACTGAGCTACCTGGGCCTTCGCCGATCCGCGTGGCGGCTCGACAGGGCGGGGGTATAGTCAGTGCCTCCGGGCCTGTCCAGCCTGATCGGGCGCATCGGCTGGATGATTTTCCCGCTATTCGTGGTCGGGTTTCCGGGCGGCCGGCAACGCGTCCTCGTCCTCGTCATCGGCGGCCGGGATCACGTAGCGGTCGCTGAGCCAGCGGCCGAGGTCGATGTCCGAGCAGCGCTCCGAGCAGAACGGCTTCAGCTTCGGATCGGCCGGCTTGCCGCAGATCGGGCAGGGGGGCAGCTTCGCGACCGTCGTCATGCCATCGCGCCCCAGCCGGCCCGCACCGGGAACCCCTCGCCGTCGAGGAGCGCCATCGTCTCGTAGAGAGGCAGGCCGACGACGGCCGAGTGCGAGCCGACGAGCTTGACGACGAAGGCGCCGGCCAGCCCCTGGATCGCGTAGCCGCCGGCCTTGCCGCGCCATTCGCCCGAGGCGAGGTAGCTGCTCATCTCGCGCTGGGACAGGCGCTTGAACCGCACCCGGCTCTCGACGATGCGCTCGCGCCGCGCGCCCTTCGGCGAGAGCAGGCAGATCGCCGTGAACACGCGGTGCTGCCGCCCGGAAAGCAGGCGCAGGCAGTCGGCGGCCTCGTCGGGCACCTCGGCCTTGGGCAGCACGCGGCGGCCGACCGCGACCACGGTGTCGGCCGCCAGCACCCAGCTCTTCCCGCCGTGCTCGTGGAGGTGGAGCGCCCCTTGCGCCGCGGAGAGCTTCAGCCGCGCGAGCCGCCGGGCGAGCTCGCGTGGCGATTCGGACTTCAGCGGCGTCTCGTCGACGTCGGCCGGAAGCAGGGCGTCCGGCTCGATGCCGATCTGCTGCAGGAGCGCGAGCCGGCGCGGCGAGGCCGAAGCGAGGATCAGCCGCGCGGGATTGTCCGCGGGCGCGGCCAGGGGGGAAGGGGCGTCCATGGATCTCGGATCGGTCCTCGGCCGGCGCCGCCCGCCGGAGGCGGACGCCGCACGCATCGTGGGTGCAGGTCCGACGGGTGATAGTGGAACGGCGTCGCCATGGGAACGGATACGGCGGCGATGGCCTGCGCGCGGCGATCGTGTGGCCGCTGCCGGAGCATCGCGTGCCGGGCTGCCGCCCGAAGAAGATGTCTGGCAGAGACCGTCCACGACCGCAGGACCATCGACCCCGTGGACAACGTCGGCGGCTCTGCTATGGTCCAGCCGCGCTGCCGAAACGCGGCCCGGCGCGGGCGTAGTTCAGTGGTAGAACGTCAGCTTCCCAAGCTGAATATACGGGTTCGATTCCCGTCGCCCGCTCCAATCCGATCGTTCCGCCCCTTTCGCATCGGTGGTGTGTCCCCCTCTCCCTTCGAGGAGGCGCGACGCACGCAGGTCCGGTCGAAACGGTCCTTACCGATGCCGGTGCTTAGAGCGCTGGATCGGCCGCACGAGACCCGCCGTCACACCGGCCAGGCGGCTTCGCGGTAGGCGCTGTCCCAGAACATCCATTCGAGCCTAGTCGCGTGGGTGAAGGCCTTGTGCATCCGCTCGCGAACGGTGGGCGACGCCCCGCGGGCGGCTTCGTCCGTCGCCGCGATCATCCGGGCGACGGCGTCCTGGAAGTCCGTTCCGGAATAGGTGTCGATCCAGGCGCGATAGGGATTGCCGGCGCTCTCGCGCGCCAGGATGTCCCGCCCGACCTCGGCGTAGATCCAGAAGCACGGCAGCAGCGCCCCGAGCAGCACCTCGAACGGCTCGGCGTAGGCCGTCGCCATGAGATACGCGACGTAGTGATCGCAGGCCGGCGTCAGCGGCGTCGCCGCGAAGGCCTCCGCGCCGATGCCGTAGTCGCGGAAGAAGCCGCCGTGGAGCGCGCGCTCGACGACGATCGCCTCTTCCGCCGCCTTGGCGAACAGGACGATGCCGTCGGGCTCCGGCGCCTTGGCGGCGGCGAGACTCAGGGCGCGGCCGAAGCCGATGAGGTAATGGGCGTCCTGGACGATGTAATGCGTGAAGCGCGACCGGCCGAGCGTGCCGGCCGCGAGCTCGGCGTTGAACGGCATCGTGCGGATGGTCTCGTAGAGCGCGGCGTTGCGCGCCCACGCGGCTTGCGAGAACGTGCCGGTTTCCGCATCGCCCATGGTTCGGCCTCTCGTCGTGTCGCGCGGCGCGGCCGCCGCCGGATCGGTCAGCCCTGACGCTGGGCTTCGGTGACGGCGACGTGGATCAGCTCGGCCAGCGTCCGCACGCCGAGCTTCTGGCGCATCTGCGAGCAGGCGTTGGTCACGGTCTTGTAGCTCACCGACAGGTCGGTCGCGATCGCGCCGTAGGACTTGCCCTGCGCGAGGCGCGCGAGGATCTGCTGCTCGCGCGGCGTCAGCTGGGATTCGGGGGTGCGGCGGGCGTCGGTGCGCAGCATCGCGACCTCGGTGGCGAGGCGCCGGTCGAGGTAGACCTGCCCCGCCCGGACCTTCTCGAAGGCCTCGAACAGCTCGGCCGAGGCGTGGTCCTTGAGCACGTAGCCGAGCGCGCCGGCCTCGAGCGCGCGTGCCACGATCACCGGATCGTTGTGCATGCTGAACACGAGGATGCGGGTCTTGGGCTCGACCGCGCACATGCGGCGGATCAGGCCGAGGCCGGCCAGGCCGCTGCCCTGGAACGTCAGGTCGCAGATCACGATCGGCGGGCGCAGGCGGTGGAACGCCCGGTAGCCGTCGACCACGGTGGTCGCCTCGGCCACCGTCTCGATGCCGGCATCCTCCAGCACCCGGCGGCAGCCCTGGAGCACGATCGGATGATCGTCGATCACGAGGACCGGCATCCGGGTCTCGACGGCAACGGACTTCATGGCAAAGGCGTTCATCGAGCCGGGAACTTCATCGGGGGATCGCTCGGGATGGCGAGGCCGCTCAGGCGGATCGCACCGGGTCGGCATCGTCGCCCCTTTGCGCATCCACGGGAATGATAATGCGGACAACGGCGCCCGGGGGGTGCTTGTCAAGAACAAACGTTCCGTCGAGCGCTTCGACGCGCTCGCGCATGCCCGAGAGCCCGAGGCCGGTGCCGTGATCGGGCGCGAACCCGGTGCCGTCGTCGGCGATCGACACGACCAGCGAGCCGTTCCCCTCGCGCGCCTCGGCGGTGACCGTCGCGGCGTGGCCGTGACGCACGGCGTTGGTCATGCTCTCCTGGATGCAACGGAACACGGTGAGGTCGGCGAGATCGCCGTAGCCGCGGGCGAGCCCTTGGAACCGCCCGGTGAATCGGGTCTCGGGGTGTCGGCGGGCGAAGTCGCGCAACAGCAGGTCGAGGCAGTCGGCGAGCGGAACCTGGCCGAGCGCGTGCGGACGCAGACGGTTGAGCAGGTCGCGGTTGCGGCTCTGCACCTGGCCGACGATCGCCGCGATCTCGGAGGCGCGCGCCAGGAGCTTGTTTCGGTCCGGCTCGGCCGTGCCGGTCGCGAGCCGCTTCACGGAAGCCGCGTTGGCTTCCAGGGCGAACAGGCAGGGGCCGAACTCGTCGTGCAGTTCCAGTGCCGTGCTGCGGCGCTCGTCGTCCTGCGCGGTCAGCAGCTGCCGCTTCAGGCGGCCGTTGGCGGCCCGGACGGCACTCAGCGCTTCCGCGACCTGGTTGAAGCGCCTGGCGATCACCGCGAACTCGTGGGTCGCCGGGCTCTCGAGCCGCGCGGTGTAATCGTGCCGCTCGAGCTGAGTCAGGCCGTCGGCGAGGCGGCCCAGCGGCGCCAGCACGCGCCCGAGCGCAAGGTAGAGGGCTGCCAGCATCGCCGCGTTGATGCAGAACGTCGTCAGCGACAGGGCGCGCGCATAGACCCAGATCTCGTCGATCTCGTCCATCGGCTGCGTGGTGATCCGCGCCGTGCCGATCGTGCGGCCGGCGGTGACGATCGGCAGCTCATGCTGCTCGATCTTCGGCATGATCAGGTCTGCGAACCAAGCCGGCGCCGTCTTCTCCTGATGCGGCTGGCCGATCGGCGCGCCCACCGTCGCGCCGGCGGCGTCGCGCATTGTGACGCGGACGTGGCGCAGGATCTGGAAACGCAGGTCGAGGGTCTGGAGCAGGCGTTCGGACGGGGCCGCGTCGAGGAGGCGGATCGTGTCGGCGACGAGCGATTCCACGGTGGAGAGCGATGCTCGCGTCTCGACCTTCACCGCCGTGCGCGCGTTGATCACGATGACGCCGCAGGAGACCAGGGCCGCGACGACGTCGATGGCGAGGACGACGGCGATCAGCCGCGCGCGGGTCGACCAGCCGCTCCAGAACCCGGCCGCCGGAATCGCCTGCGGTGGAACAGGGGAGGCGGTGCCGGGCGCGTCGTCCGGCGGTGTCGGGAGGGAGATCGGTCTGGCGCTCACGCCGCGCAGGGTGGCGGCGACGCGTGGCGAAGTCCATGCCGCGCAGGCGCGCTCGGCATGCGGTCCACATCGCAGCCTTCGGTTGCAGACGGCGCTTGAGCCTCCGCGACGACCGGCGTAGCCGTGCCCACCATGGCCCTCGACGCGACCGATCGCGACATCCTCTGCGCCTCGCTCGCCGATCCCGCGAGCGCGTGGAACCTCGGCGCGTTCGGGGCGGCCGCCGAGTTCCGCCGGCGGCCGGACGAGACGTTCCGGATCCTTGGGGAGGACCGGATTGGCCTTCGAACCGCCAGGGGCGGCATCGCGCTGACGCTGACGGATGCGGTGCGACTGATCGCCTACGAGATGCCGGTGGGCGACGGATGGAGCCACGCGGTCGCGCTGTGCCTGCCGGCTGCGGAATTCGGCGCCGTCGCCTGCTCGCGGTTCACCGAGCTCGGCCCCGATCGCGAAGCGCTCGATCCGGCTCGGCGGGCGGCCGTGAGCTTCGATCTGGGTCTCGGCTCGGCGCACGTCTCCGTCCGGGTCAGGACCGATCGGCCGGGACCGCTCGCGCGGCTCCGCGCGCATCTCGGCGCCGCACCGCCGGATTTCGATGGCGCGATCCGGCCGGAGGCGTTGGGCGGCGAGGCAGACTTGGTCGTCGTAGGACCGCTCGGGCGGATCGAGGTGTCGTCCGGCGCCGGCGATCCGTTCGGGCCGCGGGCCTACGTCGTGCCGAAGATCCTGCGCCGCCGCCGCACCCACGTGGCCACGGCGCCGATCCCGGCCGGCCTGGTGCCGGTGGCCCATCTCTACCCGCCCCATCCCTGTCGCGATTCCGCTTTGCGGCCGATCCCCTTCGAGCGTGCGCGGCACGACGCGTTCCAGGTTCTGCTCGCGCGCTGGGGCGATCGAGACGGCTTGACGCTGAAGGCGGCCGTCGCGGCCGGCGCATCGTCGCCCGTTCGGCCGGCGAGCCGATGGACCCGCGCGGTCGAGCGCGTGGCACGGGCGCAGGCCGTGCACCTCGGAGGTTGGCCCTGAGGCTCGACCGGGGCAGGACGCCCGCCGATACGAGTTCTTAAGCACACACCGTCTACGCAAGACCTCGGCGCGACGACGACTTCTCCACAGAAGATGCGACAGGTCGAAGCCCGGGGCTCGGCGCCGCGAAGCGGGGCGACATCGTTGCGCCGTATTGCCGGTTCTTGATCCACACTCGAGTTCCGCGTGCGGAACATCTTCGGAGGCGATGCGGCCGTGATGGGGAGATCGGTCGCATCCGCCTCGCGTGCCCGATGCAACCTCCTGCCATGATCGCCCCCCGATGAATGATCTCGCCCTCGACCCGTCCGAGACCCGGCAATCGCCGAAGACGGTGCCGCGTCCGGCCGCACGACGCCCCTGGGCCCGCATCGCGCTGTTCGGCGTAATCGGAGTGGCCGGGACCGGGGCCTTCGCCGCCGCGGCCAGCACCTACCTCTCAGGCCTCGCCGGACCGCAGCGCGCCAAGCCGATCGTGACGAGCCGGCAGGCCGCCGACTGGCCCGATCTGAAGGACGGGCTGCCGGCTCTGGCGACGGGCAGCCCCTCGTCGATCCCGAAGATCCGCGAGATCCTGCCGCCCGAGCCGGCTGAGCCCCCGGTCGTCGAAGCGCGGATCGATCCGATGCTGCGCGCAGGCTCCGTCGCCAGCGACGCCGTACCGACACCGGCGACGCCCGCCATCACCCCGAACCCGCCCGTCGCCGCGAGCAAGCTCGCGACGCCGGCACCCGCGCCGAAACCGGTCCCGGCGCTCGTCGAGGTGCCGGTAATCGGCCCGGCCCGTCAGGCGACCCTGGTCGCGCCGGCCCGCACCGTGCCCGGCATCGCGCCGGTGGCGGCCGAGACCGTGCGCGCAAAGACCGAGACCGCGACCTACGCGGCCCTGCCGCCGGAGCCCCCGAAGGCGGTCGCGACCCGTCCGGCATCGGCGGTGGACGAAACGGCCAAGATCGAAGCGGCCAAACCTGAGCTGGCGAAGCGCGAGGCCGCGAAGCCCGAGCCTTCGAAGGCGAAGCCGCGGATCGAGGCGCACGCGAAGCCTTCCGCCGCCACGGCGGCACCAGCGGCGAGCAAGGCGGTCGCGGAAAAGCCGGCCGCCCGCAAGCCCGCGGCGGTCGAAGCCAAGGCGGTGCCCGCGGAAGCGCAGGACGAGGACACCGAGGTGTTCGGCATCAAGGTGCCGTCCCTGGCGCCGGCCGGGCGCAAGCTGCGCGAGAGCGTCGAGGCGCTCGGCGATGCGGTGAAGGGCATTCCCGACCGGTTCTGACCGGTCGGGTCGCTGCGAGGCAACGTCGGCCGCGGGCCGACGCCGCGCTCAGGCGCGCGGCTTGCGGGCGTAAGGCTTCGCCGCCTCTGGCTTGCCGATGTGGCGCTCGTGCTTGGCCGCGCGCGGGCTCTTGAAGCCGGCCGGCCCCTTGCGCTCGGCGACCGGGGCATCGCCGACCAGGGCCTCGACCTGAATCTCCGGCGAGCCGTTGCGGGCGAAGGCCTGCGCGAAGCGCGAGGCGGCGTTGCCGCGCACCTCGAACTTGGTCTCGCGGTCGAAGATGCGGATCGCGCCGATCTCCTGGCGGTCGATCCCGCCGCGGCGGGTCAGCATCGGCAGCAGGCGCCGCGGGTCGGCGTTGTCGCGCCGGCCGAGGTTGAGCCGGAACCACACCGCCGGGCCCATCGCCGCGATGCGCTCGGGGTCCATCGGATCGTAGGGCGGCCGGCTCGCGGAGCCGCGGCCGGATTGGTCGCCCGGATCGGTGACCTCCTCCGGCGCCGGCAGGCGGGTGCGGTAGACGCGGGCGAGGGCAGCGGCGAGCTCGAGCGGGGTGCGGCCGGTGACCAGCGTCTCGGCGAGGGCGAGATCCTCCTCGCCGGGCGCCTCGGTGAACAGCGGGTCTTCCAGCATGCGCTCGCCGTCGAGGCGCCGGATCTCGTCGGCCGACGGGGGACCGCCCCATTCGGGGCTGATCTTGGCGAGCTGGAACATCTGCTCGGCCCGGCGACGGCGGGCGTTCGGCACCAGCAGGATGCTGGTGCCCTTCTTGCCGGCGCGTCCCGTGCGGCCGCTGCGGTGCTGCAGCACCTCGGCGTCGTGCGGCAGGTCGGCGTGGATGACGAGCGACAGACCCGGCAGGTCGATGCCGCGGGCGGCGACGTCGGTCGCGACGCAGACCTTCGCGCGGCCGTCGCGCAGCGCCTGGAGCGCGGCGTTGCGCTCGCCCTGGCCGAGTTCCCCCGACAGGGCCACGGTGGAGAAGCCTCGCTCGGTCAGGCTCGCCTGGAGGTGACGCACCGCGTTGCGGGTGTTGCAGAACACGATCGCCGTCGGCGCGTCGGCGGCGCGCAGCAGGTTGAGCACGACGTGCTCGATCTCGCGCGGCACCACGCGAATCGCCCGGTAGGCGATGTCGGCGTGACCGCGGGTCTCGCTCTTCACCGCGAGGCGCAGCGCGTCGCGCTGGTAGCGGGCGGCGAGGCTGTCGATCGCCTTCGGCAGCGTCGCCGAGAACAGGAAGGTGCTGCGCTCGTTCGGCGTCGCCGAGAGGATGAACTCGATGTCCTCGCGGAAGCCGAGGTCGAGCATCTCGTCGGCCTCGTCGAGCACGACGGCCCTCATCTGGTCGGTAACGAGGGTGCGGCGCTCGAGGTGGTCGCGCAGGCGCCCGGGCGTGCCGACGACGATGTGCGTGCCCTCGTTGAGCGCGCGCGCCTCGCGGCGCGGGTCCATGCCGCCGACGCAGGCCGTGACGCGGCCGCCGGCCGGGCCGTAGAGCCACATCAGCTCGCGCTGAACCTGCAGCGCCAGCTCGCGCGTCGGCGCGATGACCAGCGCCAGCGGGGCACCGGCCGGCGCCAGCATCTCGGCACCGTCGAGCAGCAGGCCGGCCATGGCGAGGCCGTAGGCCACGGTCTTGCCAGAACCGGTCTGCGCCGAGACCAAAAGGTCTCTGCCGTCGGCGGCCGCTTCGAGGACGGCGCTCTGCACCGGTGTGGGTTCGGCGTAGTCATGGTCGGCGAGCGCCCGCGCGAACGGGGCGGGAAGGGTCGGAAACGGCACGGTGCGGGGCTTTCACGACCGTCCGTCCCGTCGGAACCGGCGCAGGGCGCGGTTCTCTATCAGGCTCACCGGTCTCGACTCGGGTTGCGAAGCCCTATCCTCTAGCGGCTTCGCGGCGGTTCCGCCACGTCCCGGCCCGCATGGGGCGGTTGCGTGTGCGCAAGCCTTCCCGATCGCCTAAAGGTCTTTCGGGTGCGTGGGGCATCCGGGCGGGTCGGACGGCGGATGGGCATGGCGCGGTTGGCGGTGGCGTGGGCGACGGTCGGCGCCTTCGCATGGTTCGGCAAGGACTGGCTTGGCGACCTCGACCGGCCGCTCTGGGCCCTGGCCCTGTTCGCCTGGCTGCTCGTCGCGATCTTCTGGTGCGCCTTCGGCGTGGTGCACGAGGCGGAGGAGCTTGCCGACCTGCTCGGCGAGCCGCTCGGCACCCTGGTGCTCACGCTCTCCATCGTCGTGATCGAGGTGGCCCTGGTCTCCGCGGTGATGCTCGGTGCCAAGGATGCGCCGACGCTCGGGCGCGACACGATGTTCGCGGTGCTGATGATCGTGCTGAACGGCGTCGTCGGGCTCGGCCTGCTGGTCGGCGGGCTCAGGCATCACCAGCAAAGCTACAACCTGCAAGGGGCGTCGGCCTTCCTGTCGGTGATCATCCCGCTCTCGACCCTCGCGCTGATCATCCCGAACTTCACCACCTCCACCCGCGACGGGACCCTGACGACGCTTCAGGCGGTGACCTTCTCGGGCTTCACCCTCGCACTCTACGGGGTGTTCCTGCTGATCCAGACCGGGCGGCACAGCGATTTCTTCCAGGAGGAGGGCCACGCGGCGCGGGGCCGAGCCGCCGGAGCGGAACGCGAGGGGCCCGAGGGCGAAACGGCATCCGCCGGGAGCATCGTCCGGCACACGATCCTGCTGATCGCCAACATCCTGCCGATCGTGCTCCTGTCGAAGAGCCTCGCGACCATCCTCGACCACGGCATCGCCGCCCTCGGCGCCCCGTCCGCCCTCTCGGGCGTGCTGATCGCGGCGATCGTGTTCACGCCCGAGGCGATCTCGGCATTGAAGGCGATCGCCCGCAACGAGTTGCAGCGCGCGATCAATCTCTGCCTCGGCGCCGCGACCTCGACCATCGGCCTGACCGTGCCGGCCGTGCTCGCGGTCGGCCTGATCACCGGGCAGACCGTGGTCCTCGGGCTCAAGCCGACCGAGATGACCCTGCTCGCCGTGACCCTGATCCTGAGCACGCTGACCTTCTCGGGCCTGCGCACCACGGTGCTCGAGGGCGCGGTGCACCTGATCGTGTTCTTCGTTTATCTCGTCCTGATCTTCAGTCCCTGAACCTCCCGCCCCGACCATGTCGTCGCGCGGGGCGATGGGATCGTGCCGACGGATCGCAGCCGGGGCGTCCGGCGTCCCGGCTTCGTCGATCGACCGATGAAGGCGGGATTGCCGTTCCTCCAAGCCGCTTTCCCGGGGCGGCAACGGACGATATCCGTCGGCCGACAGCCTCAGCATAGCCCGAATCGGATGTCGGATTGCACGTCGGACAGCGGCTCGCCGCGCAACGACGTGAGCCGGTCGCGCAAGGCGCTGGTGCACCACTACTTCGCCGAGGGCTGCGTGTGCTACCACGACCTCTCGGCGACGACCTCGGCGGTGCACGGTCCGGTGGAAAGCCTGCCGACCTGCGGCGCATCGAGCCCCGACATCAAACGGCGCAGCCAGATCGTCCGCTCCTGAATCCCGGAGCATCGCGAGGTCGCACCCGTCTCGCGCGCACCGGCCGCCACCGCGCGAAAGACCCTAGCCGCCGAACCGCTCCGTGCGGATCAGGCCCGGCGCGACGCCCGCCCCGACAAGCAGCGTCGCCGCCGTGCGGACGAACGGCGTGGCGCCGCAGACGAAGACCCGGGCCGGCTGGCCGAGCTTGGCGAGGGCTTCGGCGACCATCGCCGCGTCGATCCGGCGTCCGCCTTCACGCGTCGCGGTGAACGCCACCGACAGGCCCGGCTCGGCGCCGGCCCGCGCCTCGATCTCGGCGAGCGCGACGGCGTCGCTCCGCGTCCGGGCCGAATAGAGCAGCAGCGCCGGGATCTCGGGCGCGGCGACCGCGCGGTGGCGCAGCATGGCGAGCAGCGGCACCACGCCGGAGCCGCCGCTGACGAGCAGCAGCGGCCCGCCATCGGCCGGCCCCCAGGAAAACGAGCCGCCGATCGGCCCGCGCAGCTCGATCGCGTCGCCGACCTCGGCGATCTCGTGGAAGAAGCTCGAGACCTCGCCGCCCTCCAGCCCCTCGATCATCAGCTCGATCGTCCCCGAGCCGTCCGGCGCCGAGGCGATCGAGTAGCTGCGCTGCGCCCGGTAGCCGTCCTCGGCGGTGAGGCGCACGTCGACGTGCTGGCCCGGCCGGTAGGCGTCGGCGATCCCGGTGCGCAGGTGAAAGCTCTTCACCCGCGCGGTGACCGGCGCGATCGCCGTGATCACGCCCTCGCGCCAGCGGAGATCGGGGGCCTCAGTCACCGGTGTAGCGCTGCTCGCGCCACGGGTCGCCGTACATGTGGTAGCCGCGCATCTCCCAGAAACCGGCCTCGTCCTTCTTGGTGAAGCGCAGGCCCTTCACCCACTTCGCGCTCTTCCACAGGTAGAGGTGCGGCACGAGCAGGCGGGCCGCCATGGTCGGCCTCGATCGGCGCGCCCTCGTAATGCGTCGCGATCATCGCGCGCCCGCCGACGAGGTCGGCGACGGGGACGTTGGTCGAATAGTCGTCGTAGCCCTCGGCGAGCAGGAAATCGGTCGGGGCCGCGATGCCGGCATCGGCGAGGAGGTCGTCGAAACTCACGCCCTCCCAGCCGGTGTCGAACTTCGACCACTTGGTGACGCAGTGGATGTCGCCCTGCCACGTGGTCCGCGGCAGCCCCTGGAACGCGTCCCAGTCCCAGGATTTCAGCAGCTTCGCGCCGTCCCGCAGCGTGAAGCGCCAGGTGGCGAGATCGATCACCGGGTTCGGCCCGATCTGGAGGATCGGGAAATCCTCGACGCGATGCTGCCCGGGAGGCAGCCGCTTCTGCGTCTCTTCCGGACTGCGCCGGCCGACGAAGCCTCGTGTCGCCATTCGTATCGCTCCGATGCTGCTTGCGCCGGTTGCAGCCGGAATGGCCGGCGCCGTCAAGCACCGGCTTCAGCGAACGCAACGGCGGCGCTACGCTCGCCCCGCGGCACGCAATCGACAGGGCGACGACGATGGACCCGGCCTTCAAGGATCATTTCTCGTCCCATGCGGCCGGCTACGCCGCGCACAGGCCGACCTATCCGCCGGCGCTCGCCGCGTTCCTCGCCGAATGCGCGCCCGGTCGAGACCGCGCGCTCGATTGCGCCTGCGGCACCGGCCAACTCTCGACGCCGCTCGCCGAGCATTTCGACGCCGTCGTCGCCACCGATGCCAGCGCCGCGCAGATCGCGAACGCGACGCCGCATCCCCGCGTCGCGTACCGGATCGGGGCGGCCGAGCGGAGCGGCCTGCCGGCGGCGAGCGTCGATCTGATCACCGTGGCGCAGGCCGCCCATTGGCTTGACCTCGACGCCTTCTACGCGGAGGTCCGCCGCGTCGCCCGCCCGGGCGCCGTGCTGGCGCTCGTCAGCTACGGCATCCTCCACGTCGAGGGCGCACCCGACGCGGTGGTGCAACATTTCTACCGCAACGTCGCCGGACCGTACTGGCCGCCGGAGCGCAGGCATGTCGAGGCGGGATACCGCTCGCTGCCGTTCCCCTTCGCGGAGTTCGTCGCGCCGGACCTCGCGATCACCGTCGCGTGGCGTCTTTCCGACCTTGTGGGCTACGTCGAGACATGGTCGGCGCTGCGGGGGCTCGAGACGGCGGTCGGCCGGGCGCCGGTCGACGCGTTCCAGGATGCGCTCGCCGCGTCGTGGGGGCCGGCCGAGCACCGCCGCACCGTACGCTGGCCGCTGGCGTTGCGTCTCGCGCGGCTGTGAGCGACAGCGTCGATCGGAGGTCGAAGATTTGCCTCAAAGCACGCTGATCTGTGTTGCGATCCGCGGCCCAACACGAACGTGATCGTGCGATGGGCTTCGAAGCCTGCGGCGTTCGCATTTCGTTTACGAACTGGCCGGACATTGCGACCACGACAGATCCCGAGGGGACGAACCATGATCCGAACTCTTTCCGTTGCTCTCCTCGCCGGGAGCCTCGTCGCCGCAGCACCCGCGGCTGAAGCCCGTGACGGCATCGGCGCCGGCGGCGCAGCCGCGCTCGGCGTGCTCGGCGGCCTCGCCGTCGGCGGCGCGATCGCCTCCTCGCAGAACGGCTACTATCCCGGCCAGCCGGTCTACCGCGCCCCGCGCCCGGTCTACGTCGAGGAAGATTACGGCCCGGTCTGCCACTTCGAGCGCCGCCGGACGATCGACGCCTACGGCGACGTGTTCATCCGCCGCGTCCGCGTCTGCGAATAAGCGATCGATCCGCGGCCGGTGGCAGCACCGGCCGCGCTCAAGGTCTCGGCCGGTCCCGCGGCGCGGCGGGCTCGACGCTGGGGCCTGGGCCGCGCCCGAGCCGTTCCGCGCAGAAGATGCCGCCGAGCACCAGGGCCAGCGCGACGGCCTCATTGGTACCGAAGGGCTCGCCGACCACGAGCACGGCGAGCCCGGCGCCGAAGATCGGCACGAGATTGACGAACAGGCCGGCCCGGTTCGGCCCGATCAGCTCGACACCGCGCATGAAGAACAGCTGCGCGGCCAGCGACGGCCCGAGCGCGACGAACACCACGATCGCCCAGCCCTCGATCCCCGGCCAGATCACCCGGCCGGACGCCGCCTCGATCGCCAGAAGCGGCAGGGAGGTGACGAAGGCCATCAGCGCCATCGCCGCGAAGAAGCTCAGCCCGGAGATGGCCGGGCGGTGCGGCAGGGCGATGGTGTAGCCGGCATAGAACAGGCAGGCGATGAAGATCAGCACGTCGCCGCGATTGAAGCCGAGGGTGGCGAGCACGTGCCAGTCGCCGTGCGTCGCGGCCACCGCCGCGCCGAGGAGGGTCACGAGCACGCCGATCGCTTGGCCGGACGTGACCCGGGTCCTATAGAGACCGTAGTTCAGCAGGATCACCAGAACGGGGATCGAGCCCTGGAACAGGGCGAGGTTGATCGCGCTGGTGTAGGCCCCGGCGGCGTAGAACAGGCTGTTGAACGCCGTGTAGCCGAGGCCGCCCATCAGCAGGACGAGCCGCCAATGGCCGCGCATGCCCGGCCAATCGGCCACGATGCGGCGCCGGGCGAACAGCCACAGCACAACGCAGACCACGGCCCAGCGCAGCGACGTGATCGCCTGCGGCGAGACGTGGCCCGGCGCCCACTTCCCCGCCACCGCGTTGCCCGCCCAGAGCAGGGCGGTCAACGTCAGGAGGGGATAGGCCGCGACGATCCGGGGAGGCGTGGGAATCGCCGGCCGCTCAGCGGCGGCGGAACTGGCCGCCGCGCACCGGCGGACGCGGGCCGGCCGAGCGCTCGTCCTTGTGACGGAACACGAGGCGGCCCTTCTCGAGGTCGTAGGGCGACATCTCGACGGTGACGCGGTCGCCGGCCAGCGTCTTGATGCGGTTCTTCTTCATCTTGCCGGCGGTGTAGGCGACGATCTCGTGGCCCTGGTCGAGCTGCACCCGGTAGCGCGCATCCGGCAGGATCTCGAGAACGAGACCGTCGAACTGCATCAATTCTTCTTTCGCCATTCACCCTCTCCAGTCGGACCGTCTGGAAGCAGGCGTTCCGGCGCACGATCTTTCGTCACGGCAATTCGATGAACGCGGCGGCGGCGGGTCCGTATCCGGAGGCGCCAAGCCATCGAGCGTCGGGCACGATGTAGGGGCCTCCTGCCACGCAAGCAAGCTTCGCCGCCTCGCGACCACGGCGACGTCGACACAAAAAGCGCCGTTCCCGGACGATTCCTGTGCGAAACGATTGATCCTACGGCGCCGTCTCGTTGCCCGCGTAATCGAGCCGGCCGTCCGGCGTACGCTTCCAAACCTCGAGGGCTACGGCACCCGAGCTGGGGTCGCCCTGCGCATCGAAGGCGATTTCGCCCTGGATCGTGCGGAAGGGCGCGCCCCGGAGTGCTGCGGCGACCGTGCGCCCGTCCCGAGACTTCGCCCGGTCGATCGCCTGCGCCAGCACCTCGACCGCCGCATAGGTCGGCCCGGCGAGCGCATCGGCTTCCGCGGTGCGGGGCGGGCGGCCCTTGACCTCGGGAAGCCGCGCCGGCTCGGCCGGGACGGTCATCACCGTCCCCTCGCCGGCGGCCGACGCGAGCGTCGCGAAGTCCCGGTCGAGGATGCCGTCGCTCGCCACCAGCCGGGCGGTCGACCCGGCGTCGCGCATCGCGTGCGCGAGCGTCGCCGCCTCCGGCGCCAGCCCGCCGAAGTAGACCGTGTCGACGCGGGCGGCCTTCAGCGTCGCGGCGAGGTCCGCAGCGTCCCGGCTGCCGCGCGGCAGGCTCTCGAACGCGACCTCGGGCCTGCCGGCGGCCTTGAGCGTCGCGGAGACCGCGTCCGCGAGGCCCCGGCCGAAGGTGGTTCGGTCGTGGACGATGGCGACGCGGCGCCCGGCTTCGTGCGCGAGCAGGTAGCGGCCGGCGGCCTCGCCCTGCTGCGCGTCGCCGGCGACGATGCGGAACAGGGTCGCGTAGCCCCGGCGCGTCAGCGCGGCCCAGGACGCGCCTGGCGTGACCACGACGATGCCGGCATCGTCGTAGATCGCGGCGGTGGCGGCCGCGACCGAGGATTCGAGCGGCCCGACCACGAGGCGGATGCCGTCCGCGGCGAAGCGCCTGGCGACCGCGACGCCCTGCTTCGCGTCGCCGGCATCGTCCGCGACCACCAGCGCGAGCTTGCGGCCGGACGCGCCGGCCGCGCGGTTGAGGTCGGCGACGGCCTGCTCGGCGCCGAGCCGCATGCCCTGGCCGAAGGCGGCGTCCGGCCCGGTGAGCGGAGCCGACAGCCCGATCTTGGAGACCGTCTGGGCCGCGGCCGGCGCAGCGAGCAGAAGTGCCGTGACGATCCCGATCAGTGCGCGCATCGAAACCCATACCGCAGCGGCCGGAGCGGCGGCCGCGATGACCTCGGGACAGCTTAGCCGCCGCGCCGCGCCGGCGAAAGCGAAGCGGCGCCGGTCCGACGGTCGATCAGCACGCCGTGTTTCCGGGCATGACGACCAGGCTTTCAGAGCGCGCCGTCGCGGATCGCACCCGGATCGGCGAGGCTGTGCAGGACCCGGGCGGCGCTGTGGGCGAAGCGCAGCGTCACGGCCTTGCGGCGCGGGCCGGAGAGCGGGTGCTCGGGCGCCTCGCGGATCACCAGCCCGCCGAAGGCGTCGGCGACGATCAGGCCGCATTCGTCCGGGATCAGCGATTCCGGCACCGTGTCCGGGATCGCGAAGAAGAAGCGGTCGCAGAAGTCGCGGTAGTCGGGCCATTTCCGGTCGGCGCGGAAGTCCGCCACGCTCGACTTGATCTCCACGATGGTCAGGCGCCCGGCGCCGCACAGGGCGATCACGTCGGCGCGCCGCCCGTTGACCAGCGAGAACTCGGGCAGGGTGGCGCAGCCCATCTCGGAGAACAGGCGGCGCACCCCGCGCTGGATCTTCAGCGCCGTCGGCGACTGGCGCCGGTCGGGCGGCAGGATCAGGTCCGACGCGGGGGCGACCGTGCGGGCTTCGGCCGGAAGAGCATGGGCGAGGGCTGACGACATCGTCTCTCGTGTGGCGGCTTGTGCCGAATCGGGACGGCGCATCTTGCCAAGCCCGGACAGCGCTTGTCACCTGCGGCCGGAGATCACGCGAGCGATCCTGCCAGCGCCGCGCGGATCGCGGCGAACCCGTCCGTGAGCGCGGCTGGGCCGGGCTGCAGGATCAACGGCGACTTGATCTCGTGGATGCGGCCGTCCCGCACCGCCGGGATCGCCGCCCATCCCGGGCGGGATGCGATGCGCGCGACGTTGACCTTCTTCCCGCACCACGAGGCCAGGACGACGTCGGGCGCCGCCGCGATCACGGCCTCGGGCGCGACGATCCGGTCGACGGCGGCGGCCATCCGGGCGCGGTCGGGAAACACGTCGTCGCCGCCGGCGAGGCCGATCAGCTCCGAGACCCAGCCGATGCCGGAGATCATCGGCTCGTCCCATTCCTCGAAATAGACGCGGGGCCGCCGACGGCCCGCGACCTCGGCGGCCGCCCGTGCCAACGCGTCGGCATAACTCTGCGCCAGGGCGTCGGCCCGGTCCGGCACGCCGACGAGGGCGCCGAGCGTGCGGATCATCGCGAGGCAGCCGGCGACGTCGCGCTGGTTGAACAGGTGCACGGCGATGCCGGCCCGGGCGAGGTCGGCGGCGATGTTCGCCTGGAGATCGGAGAAGGCGAGGACGAGATCGGGCTCGAGCGCGAGGATCTTCGGCAGGTCCGCGCTGGTAAAGGCCGACACGCGCGGCTTCTCGCGCCGGACCCGCGGCGGACGCACGGCATAGCCCGACACCCCGACGATGCGGCGCTCCTGGCCGAGCAGGTACAGCGTCTCGACAGTCTCCTCGGTGAGGCAGACGATGCGCTCGGGCGGAAACCGTCGCATCAGCCCTGGAACCACGCCAGCAGCCCGGCACCCGGTGCCAGAAGCACGAAAGCCCAGACGAGGGCCGAGAGGACGTTGGCCACCTGGAACGGCAGCCGGGCGACCCCGAACATGCCGGCGATCAGCGGCACCACCGCGCGGGCGGGCCCGAAGAACCGCCCGAGCGCCACCGCCGCCGCGCCCCAGCGCTTCAGGAAGACCTCGCCCTTGGCGACCATCTCGGGGTAGCGCCGCATCGGCCACAGGCGCTTGGCGCCCTCGCCGTAGGACCGGCCGAACTCGTAGGAGAGCCAATCGCCGAGGGCCGCGCCGACGGCCGCCGCGGCCACCACCGGCCAGAACGCGATGTCGGTCGCCCCGATCATCGCGCCGATGCCGATCAGGATCACGGTGGCCGGCACCAGCAGCGACAGGAAGGCGATGGATTCGCAGAAGGCCAACGCGCCGACGATCAGTGGCGTCCACGCCCGGTGCGCCTCGACGAAGGCGAGGGCGGAGACGCGCAGCGATTCGAAATCCATGGTCCGCCTTGTCGAGGATGGGGGGTGCCGGGTGCGCGGGATGCCGAAAGCCGGTAACACGCCGCGGAGGCCACGCGTGCCGGGGAGATCGCGATGAACATCCTGTCGATCCAGTCCCACGTCGCCTACGGCCATGTCGGCAACGCCTCCGCGGTGTTTCCGATGCAGCGGCTCGGGGTCGAGGTCTGGCCGATCCACACGGTGCAGTTCTCCAACCACACCGGCTACGGGGCCTGGCGCGGACGCGTCTTCGACGGGCCGGCGGTCGAGGATCTGGTGGCCGGCATCCGCGAGCGCGGGGTGCTCGGCACCTGCGACGGCGTCCTGTCCGGATACATGGGCTCGGCCGACATCGGTACCGCGATCCTCGGCGCGGTCGATGCGGTGCGGGCCGAGAACGCCCGGGCGCTCTACGCCTGCGACCCGGTGATCGGCGACACCGGCCGCGGCGTCTACGTCCGCCCCGGCATCGCCGAGTTCATGGCCGAGCGCGCGGTGCCCGCCGCCGACATCGTGACGCCGAACCAGTTCGAGCTCGACCTGCTCACCGGCCTGCCGACCGGCACGTTGGCGCAGGCCAAGCGCGCGGTCGCCGCCCTGCAGGAACGCGGACCGCGGGTGGTGCTCGTCACCTCGCTCGTCACCGACGCGACGCCGCCCGACGCCATCGACCTGCTGGCCGGGGAGGGCGGCACGTTTTGGCGGGTGCGCACGCCCCGCCTGGATCTATCAGTGAACGGAGCCGGCGATTGCATCGCCGCGCTGTTCCTCGTCCACTACGCCCGCACCGGCTCGGCGGCGCTGGCGCTCGGCATGGCGGCGGCCTCGGTCTACGGCGTCCTGCGGCGCACGCTGGCGGAAGGCTCGCGCGAGATCCTCACCGTGGCGGCGCAGGACGAGTTCGTGGCGCCGACCGAGACGTTTCCGGTGGAGACGGTCTGAGAGCGAGAGAAGGAACCTCTGGATGCCGCGCCGCTTCGTCACCCTGGATGTGTTCACGACGCAGGCCCTGGCCGGCAACCCGCTCGCCGTGGTGCTTGAGGCCGACGGGCTCGACGACGGGGCGATGCAGGCGATCGCCCGGGAGTTCAACCTGTCGGAGACGGTGTTCGTGATGCCGCCGGACGAGCCGCGGCACCGGGCGAGGCTCCGGATCTTCACGCCGACTCGCGAGCTGCCCTTCGCCGGGCATCCGACCATCGGCACCGCAATCCTGCTGGCCCTGCGCGAGGCGCGGCCCGAGGGGGCCGACGCCGTCGCGTTCGGTCTGGAAGAGGCGGTGGGCACGATCCCCTGCGTGGTCGAAACAGGCGACGGAGGGGGCCGCGCCCGCTTCAGGCTCCCGATCCTGCCGGACTACCTCGGCGAGGCTGCCGACGCCGCCGCTCTCGCGGCCGCGTTCGGGCTGGCGCCCGACGATATCGGCTTCGGGCGGCACCGGCCGAGCCGGCACGGCGTCGGCCCGAGCTTCACCTTCGTTCCGGTCGCCTCACCGGACCGTCTCGACGCGGCGCGACCGGGCACGCTGGCCGGCACTTCGGACGGCTTCCTGCTCTACGCGCCGGACACGGCGGAGATCGGTCTCGCCTTCCAGGCCCGGATGTTCGCCCCCGCCCTCGGCGTGGCCGAGGACCCGGCGACGGGCTCCGCGGCCGCCGCCTTCGCCGGCGTGCTGATGCAGTTCGAGCCGCTCGGCGACGGCACGCACGACGTCGCGATCACGCAAGGCGTCGCGATGGGCCGCCCGAGCGCGATCGCGCTGCAGGTCGTGGTCCAGGCCGGCGGCCTGCGCTCGGTCGAGATCGGCGGGGCGGCGGTGATCGTGTCGGAAGGCGTGCTCCATGTCTGATGCGGCGACGCCGGACTCACGGCCGTACGGTTTCGAAGTCGTCCGCCTCGCGCGCCTCGAAGCCCGGCTGGTGACCTACGATTGGGCCTGGGCGCGCGACAACGCCGAGCGCATCGAGCAGAACTGGATGCGGCGGCGGGCGGCGCAGCCCGCCCTGTTCGATGGGCCGGTGCTGGTGGCCTGCGGCTGCGCGATCGACGGCGACAGCTGCCGCCTGGACCTGTTCGAGACGCCGTATTCCCGCTTCTTGGCCTATCGCGACGGCGGATCGCCGGACGGGCACGTCGCCAACGCCTTCGCGGCGATCGTGCCGTGGAGCGCCGACGGCGCGGTCCTGCTCGGGCGGATGGGCGCGCATACAGCCAATGCCGGGCAGATCTACTTTCCCTGCGGCACGCCGGACCTCGACGACGTGCGCGGCGAGGCGGTCGACTTCTCGGGGAGCGCCGCGCGCGAGCTTCTGGAGGAGACCGGCCTCCGGGTGCCCGACGGGGCGCCCGAGGACTGGGTCTGCCTGCGCGGCGAGGGCCAGCTCGCCTTCCTGCGGCCCGTCCGCTTCGCCGAGGACGCCGCCGCCCTGATCGAACGCATGGAGATCCACGCGCTGGGCGAGGACGAGCCCGAGCTCGCCGGGATCGTGACGGTGCGCGAGGCCGCCGACATCGAGGCGGCGATGCCCGGCTTCGTGCGCGCCTACCTCGCCAGCGCCTTCGAGGCCGAGACCGGCGCCGCCGACGTGACGCCCTGATCCGTCCGTGACCCGGATGCGTCGACAACCGGCGGTGCATCGGGCAGGCTTTCTTCGCCGTTTCGTCGCCATCCCGGAGTTCCGCATGACCCTGAAATCCAAGACCGCGATCGTCACCGGCTCGACCAGCGGGATCGGGCTGTGCATCGCCCGCGCCCTGGCGCGGGACGGGGCGAACGTGGTGCTGAACGGCTTCGGGGAGGCCGACGCGATCGAGACGGCGCGCGCCGGAATCGAATCCGAATTCGGCGTGCGGGCGCATCATTCGGCCGCCGACATGACGAAGCCGGCCGAGATCGGCGAGATGGTGCGCGAGGCGGAAGCCCGCTTCGGCTCGGTCGACGTGCTCGTCAACAACGCCGGCATCCAGTTCGTGTCGGCGATCGAGGAGTTTCCGGGCGCGAAGTGGGAGCAGATCATCGCGATCAACCTGTCCTCGGCCTTCTACGCGATGCAGGCGGCGATCCCGGGGATGAAGGCACGCGGCTGGGGGCGGATCATCAACACCGCCTCGGCCCACTCGCTGGTCGCCTCGCCGTACAAGTCGGCCTACGTCGCGGCCAAGCACGGCATCGCCGGCCTGACCAAGACCGCGGGGCTGGAGCTTGCCACGCACAAGATCACGGTGAACTGCGTCTCGCCCGGCTACGTCTGGACGCCGCTCGTCGAGGCGCAGATCCCCGATACGATGAAGGCGCGTGGGCTGACCAAGGAGCAGGTGATCGACGAGGTGCTGCTGAAGGCGCAACCGACGAAGGAGTTCGTTACCGTCAACCAGGTCGCCGCGCTCGCCCTGTTCCTGTGCTCGGACGCCGCCAGCCAGATCACCGGCACCAACATCGCCATGGATGGCGGCTGGACGGCGCAGTAGCCCGCAGGCGAAAGCACCCCGCCGGTCAACCGGCGGGGTGCTTCGATGGCGCAGGATTTTGCAACGCGGGCTGCGTTCAGCGGCGCCCGTGCAGCAGCAGGGCGAGGCCGTAACCGACGGCGCCGGCGAGCACCAGCGCGATCAGCGGATTCTCCTCGACCCGCGAGCTGACCGCCTGACGGCCGTCGCGCAGGTAGTCGCCGCGGCGGTCGTAGGCGTCCGAGGCGTAGTCCGTGACGTTGTCGGCGACGTCGCGCAGCTTGCTGCGTGCCTGCCCGTAGGCGTCCTTGGCCTGCCCGTAGGCCTCCTGGGCGCGGTCGCCGGCCTCGTCGGCGACGTTGCGCATGTTGTCCTTGGCCTGGCCGTAGGCCTCCTGCGTCTTGCCGCCGGCCTCGCGAAGGCGGCCTTCCGCCGAGTCGCGGTTGGACCCGACGAAGTCGCCGGCCGCACCCTGAATCTTGCCGCCAAGCTCCTTGGCACCGCCGACGATGCGATCCGTATCGACCATGGTCATCTCCTACCCGTCAGTTCTGCGCGTTTGATGGCGGCGTGACCCACGCCGCCCGTCGATCCGTGCCCGCCCGAGCGGGGTGCCGGCTACTTGCCGAGGATCTTGGTCACGAGGCGCCCGATCGGCGAGGCGGAGCTCGCGTTGCGGTCGTCGCGAACGACCTGGCGATCCTCGTTCCCGAGAAGCTTCGTGACGATGCGTCCGATCAGGCTCATGGTTCTCTCCGCGCGATGGGCGCCGCCGGGCGGCGCAGCTTGACCTCTCAACGGCCGATCGCCGCAGCCCGTTCCGTCGCAACGGAGGCGGTCGCGGCGCGGGCCGGCGTCTTGCTGGAGCTACTGGTGGCTCCGCAGGAACTCCGCCGCCGCATCGAGGGAGCGGCGCGCCTCCGGTAACATGCTGTGCGCGAACTGCCAGACATGGGCGACCACCGGGAACACCGTCAGGGACACGGTGACGCCGGCCGCCCGCGCCTTCTCGGCCATCCGCACCGAATCGTCGCGCAGCACCTCCCGCTCGCCGACGTGGAACAGCAGCGGCGGCAGGCCGGCGAGATCCGCGAAGAGCGGCGAGATCCGCGGGTCGGCGGGATCGGCCCCGCCGAGATACATCGGCCCGAGGTTGATCAGCGCCCGCGGGTCGAACATCGCGTCGCGCCGGGCATTGCTGACGCGCGAGCCGTCCTCGGCGAGGAAGTCGGTGACCGGCGAGAACAGGGCGGCGGCCGTCGGAAGAGGCAGCCCGCGGTCGCGGGCCGCCAGCATCGCGACGAGCGCCAGGTTGCCGCCGGCGGAATCGCCGGCGATCGCCGCCGGCCCGAGCGCGGCGAGGGCGTTCCAGGCCGCGCACGCATCCTCGACGCCGGCCGGAAACGGGTGCTCCGGTGCGAGCTGGTAATCGGCGGCGAAGATCGTGAAGCCGCGCTCGGCCAGCGCGCCCGTCACCGGGCGATGCGATTTCGGCGAGCAGGCGACGAAGCCGCCGCCGTGCAGGTAGAGCAGCCGCCGCTCCGGTCCCTCGGGGCGGACCGGCCTGACCCATTCGCCGGGTATCCCGCCGACGGCGCCGGCCTCATAGGTCGCGCCGGACGGGTCCGGGAACGTCCGGCCGCCGAAGACCGCCCGGATCTTGCCCACGTCGTCCATCGCGCCGAGGCGGTTCCGGACGTTGCGCCTGACCATGTAGGACGCGAGATGCGCACGCAGGCTCGCCATGATGTCGTCTGCTCCGGATCTTCGATTGGGTCACGGGACGGCGCCCGGCACGATATGGTCCGGTCGCCGGCGATGAACAGCCGGAGTCACGATCCGATCCGGGATCGATGCATCACCCGCGAGGAAACGACCGCGTGTCGATCGCGCCGGGAAAAGCTTGGCCCGAAGCTTCCATGGCCGTCCCGATCAGCCAGCCGAGTTCCGAGATCCGATGTTCGATCGCCTCCTGCATGCCGGCCTCAGCATCCTTCTGCTGCTCGCCGTCGCCGTCCTGCTCTCGACGAACCGGCGGGCGATCCGGCCCCGCGTGGTGCTCGCCGCGCTCGGTCTGCAGGTCGGCCTCGGCGCGCTGATCCTGTTCGTCCCGTCCGGCCTCTCTGCCGCGGCCGGCTTCGTCCAGACCGTGCTCGGTTACGGCGACCGCGGCACCGCATTCCTGTTCGGCGGCCTCGTCGAGCCGCGGATGTTCGAGCTGTTCGGCGGCAGCGGCTTCATCCTGGCGCTTCGGGTGCTGCCGCAGATCCTCTACGTCTCGGCGCTGATCGGCGTGCTGTATCACCTCGGGATCATGCAGGCCGCCGCCCGCATCGTCGGCGCCGGCCTGCGCAGGCTGGTGGGCACCAGCCCGATCGAGTCGTTCTCGGCGGTGATCACCATCGCCATCGGGCAGAGCGAGATCGCGGTGGCGCTGCGCCCGTTCCTCGCGCTGCTGACCGGGGCCGAGCTGTTCGCGGTGATGACGAGCGGCGCCGCCTCCACCGCGGGCTCGATCCTGGCCGGCTACGCGGCGCTCGGCGTGCCGATGACCTACCTGCTCGCCGCCTCGCTGATGGCGATCCCCGGCGGGCTGCTCTTCGCCAAGCTGCTGGTGCCCTCGACCGAGCCGACGCGGATCGCCACCACCCGGGTCGAGTTCGGCGAGACGCGCGCGGCCAACCTGATCGAGGCCGCGGCCGACGGCACGCAGAAGGGGCTCGCCGTCGCCGTCGCGGTCGGCGCGATGCTGATCGCCTTCGTCGGCCTGATCGCGCTCGCCGACGGCATCGTCGGCTACCTGGGCGGCCTCGCCGGATATCCGGCGGCCTCGATCCAGGTCATCCTCGGGTTCGCGCTCGCACCGCTCGCCTGGCTCCTCGGCGTGCCGTGGGAGCACGCGACGCTGGTCGGCGGCGCGATCGGGCAGAAACTCGCCTTCAACGAGTTCTTCGCCTACGCCAACCTTTCGCCGGTGCTGAAGGGCGGCGCCATCGATTCACGCAGCCAGGCGATCGTCTGCTTCGCGCTCTGCGGCTTCGCCAACCTGTCGTCGATCGCGATCCAGCTCGCGAGCTTCTCCAGCCTCGTGCCCGAGCGCCGGTCCGAGATCGCCCGCTACGGCCTGCGCGCCATCCTCGCGGGCACCCTGTCGAACCTGACGAGCGCGGCCATCGCCGGCCTGTTCATCGCCGCGTGAGGCGGTTTGCCGGCCTCACGCCGGCGGCCGCGAACGTGTAGAACGGCGCCCGAAGACCCGACGTCGGCGACCGGTCCCTCGCGCGGGATCGGCCCCGGCGAACGGGTCGCGGACGGTGGACCGGGGCGCGTCGCCATCGGCGGAGGACGGACATGACGACGGTTCTCGACCCTACGGCGGCGCAGGCCTCCGATGGCGCGCGCGCCGCGACGCCGCGGATCGTGCCGCCGTTCCGGGTTCCGCCGGAGCGCGAGCCGCCGATCCTCTCCTATCTCGGCGCGCTGCGCACCAACGCCCTCGTCGGCTGGCCGCGCCGGGCCTACGACGATCTGATCACCCGCCGCAGCCTGCTCGGGCGGTCGAGCTTCACCCTGAGCGATCCGGATGCGATCCGCCGGGTGCTCGTCGACAACCAGGCGAACTATGCCCGCACCGCCGGTTCCGTGCGGATCCTGCGCCCAATCCTCGGCGACGGCGTCCTGATCAGCGAGGGCGCATCCTGGCGCCACCAGCGGCGCTCGCTGGCACCGGCCTTCACCCCGAAGGCGATCGACGGTCTCGTCCCGCTGATCGACCGCGCGATCGGCGACGCGCTCGGCGAGTTCGACGTCGCCGCCGCGCGCGGCCCCGTCGCCCTGTTCGCCGCCCTTCACCGGCTGGCCCTCGAGATCGCCGGCCGCAGCATGTTCTCGGTGGCGATGGATCGTCACGGGGACGCGCTGCGCGGCTTCATCGCCGAGTATTCCGAGCGCCTCGGCCGGCCCCACCTCCTCGACATCCTGATGCCGCCGACCTGGCGGGCGCCCCTCGACTTTCCGCGCGCTTGGTTCCGGAAGCGCTGGACGCCCTTCCTCGGCCAGATCATCGAAGCGCGGGCCGCCGACGGGACCCCGCGCACCCATCGCGACCTGCTCGACCTGCTGATGGCCGCCCGCAATCCCGAGACCGGGGCGGCCTTCAGCTACGCCGAGGTCCGCGACCAGGTCGCGACCATGATCCTGGCCGGGCACGAGACCACCGCGGTGCTGCTGTTCTGGGCCGCCTACATGCTGGCGCTGGCGCCCGAGCTGCAGGAGCAGGTGGCGCGCGAGGTGCAGGGCGCGGACCTCGCCGCCCCGGCCGGCTGCGCCCAGGACGGGCGCCTGCCGCTGACCCGCGCGGTGATCGACGAGACGATGCGGCTCTATCCGCCGGCCTTCGTCATCGTGCGACGCGCGCTCGAAGCCGACCGCGTCGCCGGCGTGGAGATCGCGGCCGGCGACATCGTGATGATCTCGCCCTGGGTGCTGCACCGGCACCGCCGCCTCTGGGACGACCCGCACGCCTTCGATCCGGGCCGCTTCCTGCCCGGCGCCCCGGCGATCCCGCGCTACGCCTATCTCCCCTTCGGCGTCGGCCCGCGGGTCTGCATCGGCGCGCATTTCGCCCTCACCGAGGCGGTGCTGGCGCTCGCCCGCATCGTCGGCCGGTTCAGGATCTCGCTCGCCGATACCCGGCCGGTGCTGCCGGCGGCCGTCGTGACGACCCAGCCCGAGCACGCACCGGACTTCCACCTGGTGCCGCGCTGACGGCCCCCCGTGCCGGCCCGCTGCGACATCGCGCCGTCACATTTAAACCACGGCCCGAACCTAGGCGTAGCGTCGCCCGACGACCGGGCACGATGCCGTTTCAGCCTGCCCGGTGCGCGTTCTCGATGCCGGGATCCTATGCGGATGCCCCATGTCGCACGTCACCGCGTTCCCGATCGCGCAGAAGCCCTCCAAAGCGGCGTCGCCGCGCCTTCATGCGGTCGCCGCAGGCGAGGGCGATCCGCGCGCCATCGCGGTGCGCAGCCTCCGCCTCGGCATGTCGGCGCTCGATGAGGTCATCGCGCTTCTGGACGGCGACCTCGGCGTCGCGTTCGAGCGGGCGGTCGAGACCATCCTGTCGGTGAAGGGCCGCGTCATCGTCTGCGGCATCGGCAAGAGCGGCCATGTCGGGCGCAAGCTCGCCGCGACGCTGGCCTCCACCGGCACGCACGCCTTCTTCGTCCACCCCACCGAGGCGAGCCACGGCGACCTGGGCATGATCGCCGCCGACGACGTGATCGTCGCACTGTCGTGGTCGGGCGAGACGGTGGAGCTCGGCGACCTCGTCAGCTTCTCGCGCCGCTTCTCGATCCCCCTGATCGCGATCACCTGCAACGCCGACAGCACGCTCGGCCGCGCGGCGGACGTGCTGCTCGCCCTGCCGAAGGTGCGCGAATCCTGCCCCCACGACCTCGCGCCCACCACCTCGAGCCTGATCCAGCTGGCGCTCGGCGACGCCCTCGCGGTGGCGCTCGTCGAGCAGCGCGGCTTCACCTCGGCGCGCTTCAAGACGCTCCATCCCGGCGGCACCCTCGCCGCACGCCTGAAGACCGTGCGCCAGCTCATGCACACCGGCGACGAGGTGCCGCTCGTGCCCGACGCGATGGTGATGTCCGACGTCCTGATCGAGATCACCCGGCGCCGCTACGGTTGCGTCGGCGTCGTCGACGCGGACGGGCACCTGATCGGCATCGTCACCGACGGCGACCTGCGCCGCCACATGGGCCCGGCGATCCTCGACACCACCGTTCAGCAGGTGATGACGGCCGCCCCGGTCGTGGTCGAGGCCGACCTCCTGGCGAGCGCCGCCCTCGAGGTGATGAACCGGAAGCGCATCACGGCGATCTTCGTGGTCGAAGCCGGCCGCCCCGCCGGCATCCTGCACATCCACGACCTGCTCCGCGCCGGCGTGGTGTGACCCCCGCGGCCGCACCCTCGCGGATGCGGCTCGAAGCTTCGTCTGCGAAAGCGCAGTCGGGCTTGAGCAAGGGGCGGGGGGAGTGCGGACCCGATCCTCCACAAACGAAAAAGGGGCCGGCGCTTCGCCAACCCCTCGCATCGCCCGTCGAAATCGATGGTACCACCGCCCCGGCTCGAACGGGGGACCTCTTGATCCACAATCAAGCGCTCTAACCAACTGAGCTACGGCGGCACTGCGGCGGGGTGTATCGTGGCGGCGGCGGCATTTCAAGCGGGTTCGACACCACGCCTGCGCCTGTGGACGGAGGCGTGCGCGAACCCGTAAGGATCGGGCGTGACCTGTCGTCCCATGCCCGCGCCGCGATGAGCCAGACCGCCGAGACCCCGCGCCGCCGCTGGGACCGCGCGACCCTGGTCCAGGCGCCCGGCCGGCTCCGCGTCCTCGTCCGCCGCAGCGAGGTCGGGCTCGTGGTGCTCTCCGGCCTGACCGGATGCGTCGCCGGCGCGGCGGTGGCGGCGATGAACGTCGCGACGCAGGGCCTTCGCGAGGCGCTGTACCGCCTGCCGCACGGGACCCGCCTCAGCGCGGCCGACGCCGTGACGCCGCTCGCCCTTCTCGTCGGCCCCTGCCTCGGCGGCATCCTGCTCGGCCTCGTGATCCTCGCAGCCAACGCGATCCGCGGGCGGCGGAGGCGGCCGGTGATCGATCCGATCGAGGCCAACGCGCTCCATGGCGGCCGGATGTCGCTGCGCGACAGCGTCTATGTGGCCATGCAGAACGTCATCTCGAACGGAAGCGGCGCCTCGGTCGGGCTCGAGGCGGGCTATACGCAGATCTGCGGCGGCCTCGCCTCGCGCCTCGGCATCGCCTTCGAGATGCGGCGCAACGACCTGCGCACGCTGGTCGGCTGCGGATCGGCCGCGGCGATCGCCGCCGCCTTCGGGGCGCCGCTGACCGGCGCGTTCTACGCCTTCGAGCTGATCATCGGCACCTACTCGATCGCGACGCTGACGCCGGTGGTGGTGGCCGCCTTGTGCGGCAGCCTGGTCTCGCGGAGCCTGGTCGCGGCCCAGCCTCTGGTCGCCCTCGACAACGTCCAGGCGGTGACGACGGCCGCGGTGACCGGCGCCGACACCCTGCCGAGCCTCGTCCTCGGCCTGTTCTGCGCCGGCCTCGGCATCCTGATCATGCGCGGCGTCACGCTGGTCGAGCAGGGCGTGGCGGCGACGCGGGTCCCGCGGGTGGCCGGCCCCGCGCTCGGGGGCCTTTGCGTCGGCGCGCTGGCGCTCGCGATCGGCCCGCAGGTGCTGTCCGGCGGGCACGGCGCTCTCCACGTCCACTTCGCGGACGGGGCCGAGGGCTACGGCACGGCGGCGCTCGTTCTGCTGTTCGTCGGCAAGGCGACGGCCTCGGCGATCTCGATCGGGTCCGGGTTCCGCGGAGGCCTGTTCTTCGCCTCGCTGTTCCTCGGTGCGCTCGCCGGCAAGCTGTTCGCGATGGTCGCGCCGGCGGTGATCCCGGGGCTCGCCGCCTTCGGGCTGACGCCGCTCGCCTATGCGGTGATCGGCATGAGCGCGCTCGCGGTCGCCGTCATCGGCGGCCCGCTCACCATGACGTTCCTGGCGCTGGAAGTGACCGGCAGCCTGCCGATCACCGGCCTCGTCCTCGTCGCGGTGATCGCCTCGTCGCTCACCGTGCGGAAGACCTTCGGCTATTCCTTCGCCACCTGGCGCTTCCACCTGCGCGGCGAGAGCATCCGCAGCGCCCACGACGTCGGCTGGATCCGCAGCCTGACGGTCGGTCGGCTGATGCGCAAGGACGTGCGCACCATCCCCCTCGACACGCCGATGGCGACCTTCCTGCGGGCGCACCCGCTCGGATCGCCCTCGCGGGTGATCGTGGTGGACGAGGCAGGCCGCTACGCCGGCATCGTCCTGGTGCCCGAGGCCCATGCCGCCGCGCGCGACGCGAGCGAGACGCCGGCGACGCTCGCCGACGTGCTGCGTCACCCCGACGACATCCTGACGCCCGAGCTGACCGCCAAGGAAGCCTCGGCGGCCTTCGACCGCACCGAGAGCGAGGCGCTTGCCGTGGTCGACTCGATCGGCGACCGGCAGGTCATCGGCATGCTCACGGAGAGCCACACCTTGAAGCGCTACAGCGACGAGCTCGACCGCCAGCGCCGGGCGATGCAGGGCGAGGCGGACTGATCGACGGCCGACCCGCGCTCAGCGCGGGCGGCGCCCGACGCTGACGACGTTGCTCGGGCGGGCCTTCCGCTCGGGGAGGATGTCCTCGACCTTCCGGACGATGCTGGCGGCGTCGAGGCCGGCTTCGGCGTACATCTTGTCCGGGCTGTCGTGGTCCTGGTAGCTGTCGGGCAGGGTCATCGTGCGCACCCGCAGCCGCATCGCGTCGAGCACGCCGCGCTCGGTCAGCAGGTGCAGCACCTGCGCCCCGAAGCCGCCGCGCGAG
>NZ_JAKSYR010000122.1:0-7621 GCF_022829705.1 Methylobacterium sp. E-025 | reverse complement strand
CCTGATCAGCCCCCATTGAAGTGGTCCGCCCTTTGGTATGGCTTTTGAGCCTGGAGGACGGACGAGATGGCAAAGCACCCGAAGCCCGAGGAGATCGTCGCCAAGTTGCGGCAGGCGGATGTGCTGATCTCACAGGGCCAGAGCGTGGCCGATGCAATCCGCGCGCTCGGCGTGAGCTCAGTGACATACTACCGGTGGCGGCGTGAGTTTGGCGGCCTGAAGTCGGATCAGGTTCGTCGGATGAAGGACCTGGAGACCGAGAACCAGCGGCTTCGAAAGGCGATTGCGGATCTCACCCTCGACAAGCTGATCCTGCAGGAGGCGTCCCGGGGAAACTTTTGAGCCCCGCGCGCCGGCGCGCCTGTGTCGAGCACATTATGCGGACGATGACCGTCTCCGAGCGCCGCGCCTGTCGGGCGCTCGGACAGCATCGCTCGACGCAGCGCAAGGGACCGCGGGGCCGGGACGACGAAGAGGCGCTGACGGCCGATCTTGTGGCGTTGGCCGAGAAGTACGCCCGGGACACCAGTCAGCGATATCGTCGCCTTTCTGAAAGGGCGCGGTCACGCCATCCACGACGGCGACGACGCCTTCGTGATGAACGTCGAGGCGTACCGCATGGCCAAGGGCGACCCGCCGCGGGATCTGTCGCCCGCCATCCTAACGGAAGAGGCACGTACGCAGGCTGGGGCAGCCGGCCAGTGGCCGAAAACCTGCCTGCGTTCACCTTCCAGTTGGACCGGCCGAGGAACGTGCAATGACCCCGAAGCTGATCGAGCGTCTGAACCGCCTGGAAGCCGGACAGGCAGGGCGCGGCGGCCAGGGACCGGTAACCCGTGAGTTGACCCAAGTCTGGCTCCGGGCCGTCGCCATTGCGCTCGGCAGCTATCCTCGGCCGCGCGCGTCGGGCCCGCTGCATCTGGAGGACTCCTACAGCGACGGCTTCGCTCGGGCGCTCGGGTATGCCGATCGCGACGACATGGAGACCCAGGCTGGAGCGAACCCCGAGGACTGGGGACGGCGGATCGAGCGGGCGGACGCTGCCCTGCGCACCCGGTACGGGGCGGACGCCTGCCCTGATCCGCTGAGCCCCAGTTCCGAGATGACGATCGCGGCGCTGGACGAGTGGGCTGGGGCGAAGGCGCAGAACCCTGCATGGCCTGAGGTAGACGACAGTGTCACCCTCGCGCGCGCCCTTGCCGCCTACGGCGTTCCAGCCGAGCCCGTGGAGACGCGCTTATGACCTCGAACCTAATGCCGCGGTTGACCCGGCTCGAAGGGCAAGCCGTTCCGTCTCCTGCCATGGCCAACCCATTGAACCCTGGCATCCGCTTGCTGCTGCTGCTCGTGGCCGTCCACGTTGGCGACCTCGGGCCCAAGCAGTCCATAGCTGAGGGCGTGGCGCGGGCGCTCGGTTACGAGCACGTCAGAGAGACGCGGGCTGCGATGCGGGCCGAGGGGGCAGCGTTCATCGAATGGAACTACCGGCACCGCGAGGCGGTCACGGTGCTCCTGAGCCAGCGGAACGGCGGCCCGGCGGCTGGGATGGACCGCAACGAGGCGGCGATCCGATCCTTGATCGCGGACATGCCCGAGGCATTCCAGGCGTACACCTACCTCGTTGACGCAGAGTCGGCGATCGTCCTCGCGACGGAATGGGTGAGCCTATGACGCCGACCATCCTCAGCAAGCGCCTGGTCGCCCTGGAGGCCACCCGAGATACCATGCCCAGGCACTACACGCCTGATGAGATCGAGGCCGCCCGGCTCCGATATGTCGCCCTTCTGAAGGAGCCCTACGAGCGTACTCCACAGCAGGCGGCCTACTACGCGACCCGGACGCTGAAAGAGATCGCTGCGGACTACGACGCCATGCTCAAGGACGCACCGGCGCCATGGCCTTGATCGCGTACTCTGCGTCACCGGCCCGGAACTGACGGCGGAGGAGTGGGCGGGCGGCACGTCACTCCGCATTGAGGCAGATCAGTACGGCCTCGTGTCGGGCGCTGTGGGGCAAAGACAGATCCTGCGATCTCAGCCTCAAAACTGTCGCGGTATCCATCTTGTTGCGCCAGAAGGTCAGGAGCGTTCGCTCACCAAGCTGGTGGGCGGTAAATGGACGCCCGCCGGCGCATCCGGTAACTTGGCTGCATGCTCGAAGGCCAATTTCAGACTGATCGGACGCTCGGACAAGCCCGTGACCGGTTGGCCCTTACTCAATCCCTGGAAGAGGTCGTCTCTGTTCTGCGTGAGACGGCAAGAACCGTCATGGGTTCAGACGGCATCGCGGTCATTCTACGGGAAGGTAAATCCTGTCATTATGTGGCTGAGAATGCGATCGATCCGCTCTGGCGTGGGCAACGCCTCCCGATGGCGGCCTGCATCTCGGGCTGGACGATGCTCAACGACGAGACCGCGATCGTCCCGGACATCGACATCGACCCCCGTTTGCCGGCCGCAGCATATCGCGCCACCTCAATGCGAAGTTTGGTGATGAATCCGATCGGCAGCCCCAAGCCCATCGCGGCCCTTGGCGCCTATTGGTGCACAGCCGTCTTCCCAAACATGGAAACGGTCACTCGCCTCGAAACCCTTGCTCATCACGCCACGGCGGCAATCGCTCGGGTGCAGACCATGCCGGGTACCGTGGACGCCCTCTCAAAGGCGTAGCAGCAAAGTTCGCTCGCGCGGCCCAACAGCTCGGGTGCCAGCAAAGACCGATGGCCCGGTAGCGTAGGGCATGGAATATTAGTCCTACCTCTGATACGAACTTGTATTTTGTATACAGCAGGAGATAGGTGCCGCGGTAAACCGCGCGAGGACACGATGGAAGACACCAAACACATGCCGGCAGGTAGCAGCATTGAACTGATGGCCGACCTCGTCGCCGCCTACGTCTCGAACAACACCGTGCCGGTGTCAGAGCTGCCGAACGTGATCGCCAGCGTGCACGCGGCTCTGTCTAGGCTTGGCAATGAAACGGCGGTCGAGCCGACAGGCTCTGAGAAAGCGACGGCGGCGCAGATGCGCAAGTCGATTACGCCGGATGCGCTGATCTCCTTCATCGACGGCAAGCGGTACAAGACCCTGAAGCGTCACTTGGCTGGGAGAGGTCTCACGATGGAGGCCTACAGGGCGCGATATGGTCTGCCATCGGACTATCCTTCGAACTCGGCCTCCTACTCCGCACAACGCTCCGAGCTGGCGCGCTCGCTCGGCCTCGGCCAGCAGCGGCGCAAAGCGGCTCCCAAGGGTGCTGATACGGGAGAGACGATCTCCGAAGCGCCCGAGACCCGTGGTAGGAAGTCCAAGGCCGTAGAATCCTCTGAGGCAACCCTGGAAGGCTCGTGGCCGTAAGAAGGCTGCCGAGGGGGGCCTGAGGCCGCTCAGCACCCCGTTTCGGGGCACCACACCTTCATCCCGTACGACGCTGGCTCAACCGCGTTGCGGCATACCGCATCTGGACCATGGACTGCGTATCGGCGCGACGCAGGTGAGATCCGGGGCTCACTGATGGGAGCGGGAAGTGAACTATGGTGCAGGTGCAGCGGATCAAAGCGCGCACCGCTTGAGATCGACGCTGACAAAATCGACTGCGACAAGCGGGGCGTGACCGGGAGACCGGCGCGCCCCTCTCCGTGCAAGGTCTTATGATTCAATGACAACCGGGCCTAAGCCGGGCGCGCAAGTTGTGCGTCGCAGCAATTCTGGGCGCTGTTTTACGGCGATTTTTCAATGCGGCCGGCGTGGAACCAATCGCGTGAAAACCATCTTTTGATATGATCTGCCGTTCAACTTAAAATTGACGGAGCCTGCGCCGGCCTCGTTCAAAACCAGTAGCAGAGCGCAAAATGCGACATCGGGATCACTGCGTACCCCTGTCTGGCCCAGACTCCGATCCTGTTCTCTACGGCGTAGCTCAGGGATTGGCTGAGCTGTTCCCACCGGTCGAGCTGACGCCGGTTCGTGATGACCAGGGTGAGCAGATCGATGAGGCAGACCCGCTCGTTGACGACGCTTGAAAGCAGACGAATAGAGATCGAGGTCTTCGATGCCCTGTTTCTACCTTCACCTGCGTGATGGCGACGATCTCGTCGAAGATCCAGACGGATCAGACTTTCCCAACGTTAAAGCGGCGAAAGAAGAAGCTCGCGCATCAGCGCGATATCTAATCGCATAAAGGCTTCGCGAAGGCAAATTGATAGACGGTCAACGATTTGAGATCATAGACGAAGTAGGAAATCTGTGCGCCGCAGTTTGGTTGAGAGAGGTCATTAGATTTGCTTAAACTGCGAGATGCTTGGTATGCAGCTGGCTCGGGGAGCTATGACTGTGATTGGGCCCCTTTGGACTAATTTTTCTAGATTAGGTCGTGAAACACCATTCAAGGTGGGTGTTCGTCGTGCGCTGGTAGAAGCGTTTCCGCCTGTCATGAATGACGCGATGCCAGCGCGAGTGAAGCTCGCGCTGGAAGCCTTGGTGGCGCTCGATCCCGTAGGCGTGGCAGATCAACCGAGAGAAGCTCTCGATAAGGCGAAAATGACGGCCCCAGCGGGCTTGGCCAGCACGCCCTCTGCCGTGTAGGTCGCCTACGCCACGACTTCGTCCGTCCACCATTATTTCGGTGAGTACGCTGCTCAGGTAGGCGCCCAGGCGCTTGAGGGCACCCTTATCGGGAGCATCAATCCAGAAGCCGATCAGACCCAGCTTGCCCTCAAAACGACGAAGGACCGACTCGCCCATCAATGCCGCCTCCCGCTCGGTTTGTGCGAACAAGGTCCGCTGAATGCCAGCGGCGAGCATGGTGATTTCGTAGGGAGGTGACGCCTGGCATACCAAGTAGATGTGTTGCACTGCAAAATCACTGCGTGTCGGCTTCTGTGACAGTTCGCGGTGATCGACGCCTGCAACGCTCGTTTCGGCCGCAGCAGCGTCGCCCCGGCCCATGCGGGGCTCGTGGAGAGGCGGACCTGGAGCACGGAGTTCGAGATGCGGACGCTGCGCTACACGACCCAGGTTGGCGAGCTGCTGGTTGCGCATGCGTAACACGGCAATACGCGTGTCACAGGCTCATGAACGTTTTTTTCTACGTAGCCTTGTGGTTCTCCGGCTGTGTGTGTCTAAGTTGTATTCCATCACCAGCATGCTCGTTCCGGTGCTGACGACGGCGAAAATTTTGAGCTTCCGCTTTCAGTGAGGCGAAGCCGTTATGACATTTGTATCAAACCAAGCTGCACTCGGCCTGCTTGTGCGCAGGCTGGAGCGCATTGGCCACCTCTCGGACGAGGAGCGACAGGCCATCGAGAACTTGTCAGCCAGAGTTCAGACACTTGCACCACGGCAAGACATCGTGCGCGATGGGGACAAGCCCGAGCACTGCTGCCTGCTCGTGGAAGGTTGGGCGTTCCGATACAAGCTCCTCGGCGAGGGCCGGCGACAAATCCTGTCCTTCCACGTGCCGGGCGACGTGCCGGATCTACACAGTCTGCATATCAACACGATGGATCACAACCTTGCGGCCCTGACCGAGGCCACGATTGCGTTTATCCCGCATGAAAGCCTGCTCGATGTCACGAAGCGCTTCCCTGGGCTAGCGACGATCCTCTGGCGCGAGACCCTGATCGACGCGGCAATGTTCCGGCAGTGGATCACCGGTATGGGGCAGCGCGATGCTTTTGGGCGGATGGCGCATCTTTTTTGCGAACTCTATTGCAGGATGGAGGCGATGGGTCTTGCAGCTGAGCACCGCTGCACATTGCCGATCACACAGAGCGAACTCGGCGATGCGCTCGGCCTATCGAGTGTGCACACCAACCGCGTGTCGAAGGAGATGCGGAAACAGGGTCTAATTGAGCTCCGCACACGGACGCTCAACATCACGGCCTGGGACAGGCTCGCGCAGGCCGCCGAGTTCGATCCGGCCCATCTTCGATACTAATGTATGTTGCTGCCGAACCGCTGCGTATCGTATGACCTCATGCGATAGTTGGCCACGGTACCGGTAGTCGACGTTTATGAGACTATTGTGCTCCCGCATATGCCGCGCGGAGAGTCATGTGCCTCGCTTCTTTTTCGATATCCTTGATGCAAACGCCAACGAGCGTGATGAGGTCGGCGTCGCGTGTGTCGACCTTGAAGCTGCCGTTGTCGAGGCCAAGCGAGCGCTCCCATCCATCGCGATCGATGAACTTCGACGTGATGGGGATTATAAGAACTATATGGTGATGGTGAGGGACGAAGAGGGGCAGGCCGTCTACTCGGCGGCCCTGTCATTCGTCGGAACGCGGCTGATCCGGTGAGATCATGGTGCCTGACAGTCGCGCCAAGCACCGACCTCGGTGTCCCACTACCGTCCGTCGCCGAACTGGTCCAGCGCTTGGCGTAGACCAACCCAGATCCCAGGAAAACGCCGTTCAGACCGTTGCGATCGACGTTGTAGGTCCGAGAAGCCGATCGTACTCCGCCTCCGGCATCCCGTAGCAAGCGCCCGCTTGAGCAAGCAGGTGCTCGCGGTCTTTGATGACGATGGTGCCACGCTTCGTTGTGATGACCTTAGCCCGTTCCAAAGCGGCCAGCGCCTCGCTGACACCAGTGCGGTTCACACCGAGCATCAACGAAAGGAAGCGGTGGGTCGTCGAGAGGTCGTCGCCCTCAGCCCGATCGTGGCACATCAGCAACCAGCGGGCGAGACGAGCTGCAAGCGTGTAGCGTGCGTTGGCTAGTGCTGTTCCTGCTATTTGCGCGGTGACAGTTTGCACATAGCGAAGTAACCGTTCACCCAAGGCCGAAGATCGGGGCAGGATCTCGCAGAAACTCGAAGCAGATAATGCCCAGGCCAAACCTGTATGCTGCACCCGGCCATCATAGGGGGCTTGATCGGAGCCAAGCAGCAGCGGAATCCCGACGAGACCCTCGCAGCCAACGAGCCCAATCTCAGCCTGTTCGCCATCGGGGGCTTGCGCAACCAGCGAGACGATGCCGCGTTCAATAAAATACAGACTGGTGATTGGGGTATCCGTCTGGATCAGCACGTCGCCCACAGCGAGCTTTTTTGGGGCGAGCCGACCCCGAAGCAGATCGAAGTCGGATGGTAGTAGTTCGGCGAGCAAACGATTGCGGCACGAGGCCTGTTCAAGCTGTGTCACGGGCCGTCCCGAGAAGGGCGGGAGCACGAACCCTCAGCCGTGTGCGCCCGAAAGATTGCAAACGATGCGCGGCTTCTAGGGAAAACGCGGACGTTAGGCAAATTTCTCATCAAATGACGATTTGAAATGTCGGAAATCCGACGTAGGGTCGTTGCGGTCGAACCCTCCCGAGGTGTGATGCAGCAGGTACTGACCCGGAAGCTGGAAGGCTTCGAAGACCTATCGGATGACGATCGCCGGGCCCTGGATGGCTTGGCGCCACGCATCCGGCAGGTCGCTGCACGGGTCGATTTGGTTCGAGAAGGCGACGAACCCGAGAACGTCCATCTGATCCTGGATGGCCTCGCTTGCCGCTACAAGGTGCTCCCGGACGGTAAACGCCAGATCATGGCGCTTATGGTTCCAGGGGACTTCTGCGACCTCAACGTGTTCATCCTCGACCAGATGGACCACAACATCGGTACGATCTCCCCGTGC